>NZ_JBMGUV010000005.1:0-202733 GCF_049058285.1 Lysinibacillus sp. UGB7 | reverse complement strand
TAAGGCAAAGTTAAAAGGCATGAGTCCAATACAATATCGGACTCATGCCCAACCCGCTGCCTAATGAAATAACCGTGTCTAACTTTTAGGGGTCACTTCAATAAAATCTTGGGGTTTCTTATGCAGAATTATTTCATTCCAGCAGTGCGACGACGCAAGAAGAACACTGCACCTAAAACGAGAAGTAAACCAATTAGTGTTAGGACTTTTTGATCTGCTCCATCTGTTTGTGGAAGCTTGCCTTTCGTATTTAATTGCGCTTCCAATTGTTTAGCAGCCGCTTTGATCTTGTCAATATCAAGAGACTGTGCTACTACTGCCTGATCCTCTTTAGGTAAATTATTAAATTTATTGAGGAAATCCTTATACTCATCTAACGTGTCTTTAGTTGCCGTAGAAGGATTATATGGCGGTAAGTTTTTCCCTTGGTCAATGACATCTTGTACAGATGGTTTAGACGTTTCTGGTTTTCCAGGTGTCACTGGCTTTTCTGGATCTACTGGTTGCTCCGGATCTGGTGTTGGCTTACTTGGATCTACTGGCTTCTCCGGATCTGGTGTTGGTTTGCTTGGATCTACTGGCTTCTCCGGATCTGGTGTTGGCTTGCTTGGATCTACTGGCTTCTCCGGATCTGGTGTTGGCTTGCTTGGATCTACCGGCTTCTCCGGATCTGGTGTTGGCTTACTTGGATCTACTGGCTTTTCTGGGTCTGGTGTTGGCTTACTTGGATCTACTGGCTTTTCTGGGTCTGGCGTCCAACCGCCACCTGTTGATGTAGGTTTTACTAGTGCTGAACATGTATCTTTTACTGTAAACGAGCCAATTAAACGACTTCCCTCATATACATAGTACGTACCTTGTTTAATGGCTTTGTTTGGTAAGACAATTGTTCCTGCTACACTAGTTGTTAGAATTTCATTGTTGTCTGCATCTTTAATACTGTTACTAGCTGCGTCTTTTATTGTTATCTTTGCATTCGCAAGTGGTGTTCCAAATTCAGTTTGCACTGTTAATGTAAATGATGGACATGTAGGTGCTGCTACTACTTCTGCCTCACAATTTACTGAATACTGAACTGTTATTTGGCCAATGAATAATTCACCTTGATATACATTGTACTCACCAGATGGAATATCTGTAGAAGGAATATTAATTTGACCTAATTCATTTGTCGTTTTGTTTGTAGCAATAGTTGCGCCCGTTTTATCTTTTATTGTTATATTGTTAACGTTAGCGCGTACATTACCATTTTCATGTTTCACCGTTAATGTAAATTGTGGACATGCTGGCACTTGTTGGACTGTTGCTTCACAAGCTGTAGTTACTGTAAACTCTCCAACTTCTTTTGCCCCATCATAGACCACATATTTTCCTGGTTCCAGATTAGTAATTTTCACTTTTCCCTCTTTATCAGTAGGGTTGATAGTTTGTGTAATATTAGTATTCGTATCTACATTTTTAATTGTAACAGTCACACCTTCACGTGGTTTACCATCTACATCATTCACAGTTAATGTAAATACAGGGCATGTAGGTGCTTGTTTTACTTCTGTTTCACAACCATTTTTATAACTAACTACTACTTCGCTAAGGAATTGTTTGCCTTCATAAAGATCGTACTTTCCTGATGGAATATTTGGTAGAACTTTAAATTTTCCGTTCTCGTCAGTTGTTGTTGAGATAATCTCATTTCCTGCCTTATCCTTTAATGTCACTGCTACATTTACACGTGGATTATCATCCTTGTCTTTTAATGTAATTGTGAATTGTGTGCATGAATTAGTAGGCTGTAATTCAGCATGGCATTCATTTTTACCGTATTTCACAGTCACATTTCCAAGTTCTTCAGTACCATCAAATACTTTATATGAACCTGCTTTAACTGCCTTAGAACCTTCACGTGGGATAATTACTTTCCCCTCGCTAGTTGTTGTACCTGTAAATTTCACATTGCCCTTATCATCTTGTAATGTGATTTCTTTATTAACAACAAGCTCACCATCAATATCTTTGATAGTTAGTGTAAAGTTTGGACACATCTCTCCAGAATTAACAACTTTAACATTTTCTACTTCAGTTCCTTTATCTGGTACTAAAATGGTGTCAGTAGTTGCATCTAATTTAAATAATTGATCGTCCATTTTCGAATAACCATCAGGTGCCGCAACCTCTCTCACATAGTATGTGCCGTAATTAATGGAATTGAATTCAAAGTAACCATCAACACCAGAAGTAGCTTTAGCAATAACATATACATTACTTCCAACTTTTTTGGTTAATTCAAACTCTACGCCAGCAAGTGCATGTTTTTCACCTGTTGATGGATTAAAACCTATTTTTTTAAATTTTGCGTTTCCTTTTGTTAATTGGAAGTCGGTATCTGAGCTACTGAAACTGAAAGTATTCTGTTCACCTGATCCTGTTTCTTGGTTTTTACTTGTAGCATCATTAAACGTTATTTTCGCACTATTGCTAAACGCTTGACCATTTTGACCTAATCCGATTGTTTTGTACTGGACTTGGTAGCCTTTTTTCGTTAGGTCACCAAAGTTAAATGAAAAGCCACCAGTCACTTTATCGTAATCTACTGTTACACCAAACTCGGATGGTTTTTTCCAAGTCGAAGATGCCCCTTCAGAGATACCTGTTGCATTCACAACATAAGGTCGAATCTGAATAGAATCTGGAATAAGCATTAAATTACCAGATGGTGTATCTGTTAAGACAACATTTTTTAAAGTAGAATGTGATTTATTTACATCTATTTTCCAAGTAATTGTTTGATTACTATTATTACCTGACGATGTGATATTCTTCGATAATAAATCATTCGCTACATCGACCTTAACTGATGCTGTTAGTTCATAAGTTTTCGTCTCGCCCAATGTTTTAAATTTAGCTGTATTGGTATAAGTGTCACCTTTTTCATTAGCATTATTCGATTCAATGCCTACAATATGATTGGAATCCTTTGTTTTATACTCTATAAGGTACACATTATTATTTGTTGCTGCATCTAAACCTTTGAATCTTAGCGTGTAACCCTTTTTATCTTGTGCCACCGTTAAGTCATACTTACTAGAGTCTAATATGTCTCCTCTAGTCCCAGCATTATCATCACCTGTTGTAAGCGTATAATGATAGACAGTAAATGACGTATCGTCGATTTCATGCCCATCACCTAGCACATCGGTTAATAGCGCTCCATTAATATCTTTCTTATTAATGTTCACTTTAACTTCCCAAGTGAATTCTTGATCTAAATAGTTGAATTTCCCTGACTTGCTACCATTATTTTGAGTTGTAGTGGCTGGTGTATAATCAGCTTCTTTAGTGATTTCATATGTCTCGTCACTAGTCCACTTAGCTGTAGCTGTATTACCGTATCCACCATCTACAACAGAGCCGTCATCTGCAATAGCAAATGATGTTTTATAGGTAATTGTCGCTGTTTGACCTTTTGCAATAGTACCATCTGTTAAAGTGAACCCTTTGCTTAAGTCATGTTCATCGATAAGCGCAATAGTGTGCCCCGTCATATTGTTTATAGTAATATCATGGACTCCACCAACAAGTGTATGCTTACCTTTTTTATTAGCTGTTTCAAACGTATCGGCGATTTTCAATCCGTTAATAGCTTTATTATCGGCTTTTACTGTAATCGTCCAAGTAATTTCTTTTGTGTCAAAGTTTATGGAACGTGATTTTCTTAAAATGTTTTCTGTCATTGTGTGAGGAGCTGTTTTTGTAATCGTTCCATTTGTCACTGTGTTCGTTAGCGATTCCCCAGTCCCTGTGTAGAAATCTTTAGTATAGTAAGCATCATACTTGATTTTATAGGCTTCTGTTACTGAGTCATCAAATTTTAGCTCGAAGCCATCTGAAATCTTATTGACGGAGTAATTACTAAATTCAATAGGTGTTCCTATTTCATTGCCATTTTCATCTACCTGCACTTTGTAAACTACAATAGTATCTGTATCAATTTTATGTGCACCTGGCAGTGTGTCTACAATAACAGGATTGTCTATCTTCACTTCATTATAGTTGTATTTAATTTCCCATGAAGATTTGTAGTTATCCCCTGATACTAAACTTTTCTTAAGTGCATCACCGTATTTGATCTTCTGTGTGGCAACATCCGAAGTTTCTGAATCACTACCATTATTTAATGTAACAGTATTATTAAAAGATTTTTCTCCCTCTGGATTAGTCTCAATTACTTTTGTTTGATAGTTCACTTTATATGCATATTTATCATTTAATGAAATATCAGCGAAGTTAGCATTTTCTAGGTAAGTAGGATTTGCTGTATCCTCTTTATATCCATTTAAACCTATTTCGTATTGAGTCACTTGAACAGAGCCTGGTATAACTTCATGCATAGCGCTATTGCTAACACTCGTATTATCTGTTAGAGTAGCACCATTTAAGTCCTTGCCAGCTCGGTTAACCCAAACTTCCCAATCGATGATTCTTTCACCGTTTACTGATTTAACACCTTTACTTTCTTTTGAAATCTTCTGATTGCTTGTTGATGGAAGGAATGTAATTGTAACGGTTTCCTCTCCACCTTTACCATCAGGAATGACTACTTCTTGCTCTAAGCTATCATCATATAGATTAAAGCCTGATTCAAATGTGGCAATAAGCTTTACATCACTACCTATTAAGTTTGGATCAGTAATGGTTTCATCTAATTTAACAGTTACTGTTTGACCAACTGTTGTGTAAGAAAACGCCGGATTATTTGGACCTGCCGACTTAAATCCTTGGAAGTTTTTTTGGTAGTCTATAATAGACGCTGGTAAATCAAACGTAAAATAATCTCCCGCTGCATGCGTATTCTCTAAGTTTGCTGTAAATGTAAATGTAATTGTTGCTGTTTGACCCTGTTGGAGTTCTTTGTCATAAGATGGCGCTGTGACCATTTCTCCATTAATTAGCATTTCAAAATCTACTGCAGATACTGGTATTTCCTGTGGTACACCAGCATTTAATATCGCTGGCACATCTGGAGGATTTGGTAAAATTGCATCTTTAGCCGCACCCTCTGTTGTTGGGTCGTTCTCTTCTGTTACAGTGTCCTCTCCCTCAGTTGTTGCTTCACCATTACCATTTGTCTCAGAATCAATTGAAGTTGAACCATCCGGCTGTCCTGGTGTTTGTTCACCTGTAACCTCTTCCTCTACTGTCCCTTCACTAGTACTAGTGCCTCCAGTGGTAGGTGTAGGTGCCCCACTTTCTGGTGTCGCTGTTTCTTCAGGTACCAGATCAGTTGTTGCTGGAGGATTTAGTTCTTCCGCAAACACTGAAATTGGTGATAGCACCGTTTGGAATACGAGCAACATTGTGATGATTGCTAAATTTATTTTCTTCATGTTTCTCTCCTTTTTAAGTTCAGAGAGTTACCTGTAGGTGTTTGTTGACGACATGCATCCTTTCTAAATCTAGGAAAGGTATGCTACAAACATTAGGTTTGTCCCTCTTCCCTCCAAATAACTTGTCGTCATGGCGAATACATCAAAAACAATACTACACGCGGTAGACTATCATGGTGACTTCTTATTGTGTATGTACACAATTGCATGTATCCAAATTAACTGGTGTGACGCCTTTTATAATTGACCTCACCCCCTTTTAGATTTTAGATACATTATAGTAAACAGTACTGAACAAATTCTAAACAATTCCATAATTTTCGTTAACAAATCCCTATAGTAATTTGTAATTCTTCCGGTTGACGTGTTTTTATACATTACAAAAAGCACTAATCCAGTCCTCAATTCGAGTAGGTTTAGTGCTTTTTTATCATTAATATATGACTATGAGTAATTTATCGTCTTCTATCTAATATTCATTCTTTATTCAAAAATTTTTTTGTCATCACAAATATTTCATCGACCTTGTAAGAGTGTCAATATTTGTTTCTTCACGATCGAATTTGTACTACTATCCTCTAAGAAATCTAGTGGAAAGTATACTTTATGATCGCGTTTCATACGCCCAGAAATAGAATCCACAATTATGGATTCACGTGAGAGTTCACGTAACTCGCCGTTTTTCATTTCTAGAAAAATGGGGACACGTACTTCTTCCTCTCCTGGTCGATAAAAATCATAAGGCAAGTCGGCGGTAGTATCATGCACAAGATAGTAGTCGGGATTTAAGTCAGCTTGCTTAAATAACTCTTGTAGCTTTTGGTATTTGTCCAATTCAACGCCGGGATCTAAATCGATGTATTGAAATAACTTGCGATTTACAAAACGACGACTTAAGTCACTTAAAATAGCATCTTCCTCTTGCATCCATAATTGAAAATAAGTAAAAAGGATACTTTCATCTAGTGCTAAATAGTCCTCCAACGTAATCGTGTTACGGAAAAAAGCCAAAAAGTGTGTAGGTTCGTGCTTAAACTTGTAGCCTACCATACTTAATTGTTTAGCTCTTTTTAAAATATTATTTAATATAACCTCCGCGCTACGTGATACAGGATGGAAATAAATTTGTAAGTACATTTGATAGCGACTCATAATGTAATCCTCTACCGCATGCATGCCGGTCGCTTTTATCACTACCTGATTTTTGCGAGGGCGCATTACCCGTAAAATACGCTCCATATCGAAATGGCCATAGCTCACACCTGTAAAATAGGCGTCTCGTTGTAGGTAATCCATACGGTCGGCATCTATTTGACTAGAAATTAAACTTACAACTTGCTTATTTGGATAAGTTTTTTCAATTACTTGTGAAACTTTTTCTGGGAAGTCTAGTGCAACTTTTTTCAGCACGGCATTGACTTCTGTATCACCAAGTAATATTTGCCTTGTAAAGAATTCATGATCAAGCTCAAAGACATTTTCAAAAGCATGTGAGAAAGGACCGTGCCCTAAATCATGTAAAAGGGCTGCACAAAGTACAAGCAATCGCTCGCTTTCATCCCATTCTGGGCGACCTGTAAAAATATCATCAACAATGCGGCGCACAATTTCATAAACACCCAGTGAGTGACTGAAACGGCTATGCTCTGCTCCATGGAATACTAAAAACGTTGTACCGAGCTGGCGAATTCTGCGCAATCGTTGGAATTCTCTTGTACCCACTAAATCCCAAATTACTTGGTCTCGTACGTGTACATAACGATGAACTGGATCCTTGAATACTTTCTCTTCTTGCAATTTTGCGTTTGCATAATGTGTCATTTGTACAGCACCTCCCATTTCGTATTTCTTCTATTATATGCAATACTTGTAGGACTAGCATATACATTACTCTGTAATTATAGCGACTATCAACCTAATTCAACGTATTATTGACTTATTTTAGGTTTCTATCGACCTAATAGCTAGGCGTATTCATCACCGCTACATCCATATGCGGCGCAAATACCTGGACTTTATTAATATTTACCAATATACAAAAAACTACCTTCAACAATGTGAAGATAGCTTCTTATTACTTACTTTTCAATTTCACTAAAACTTTTTCCATTAGCTCTTCTTCAGTGAGTGCAGCTACAGGGCGACTATTTACAAAGGTAAATGTTTTTTTACGACCTGGGCCACAATAAGAATGACAGCCAATTTCGATGGTTGCATCAGGATCGATTTCCTTTAATTTTGGAATTAAGGTTTTTAAGTTAACGGCCTGACATTCATCGCAAACTTTAAATTCGTTTGCCATTTTGTCAACAACCCTTTCTATATAGTATTTTTTCAAAAATAAACGATTCTAATGTACGTATGACCTTCACATATTTAAGTATGTAGCATACGCACAAACCTACATCGGGTATTGTATCGCATTTTTCACCTTGTATTCAAGCATAATTCCTCCCACATAGATGAATAAAAGGTTAAAAGATTGGTCATGCTAGAGATAAATAAGTAGTACCAAATTAAGGTGGGAGGTTTTAAAATGAGTAAAATAAGACAAGATGCTTGGTTAGAAGAAAATGATGAATTGTTAGCAGAGGCGGTAATTCGTCATGTTACAGAAGGAAGTACACAGTTAAATGCCTTTGAAGAAGCTGGTGATGCACTGAACCGTACTGCTGCTGCATGTGGTTTCCGTTGGAATGCTGTTGTTCGTAAGACTTATGAGGAACAATTAGCAGATGCAAAAAAAGAAAGAAAAGAGAGAATGCGAGTGTTAGGCGCTCCTGCAAGACGTCGTTCCTCTAATATTTTTGCAGTAAGTGGTAGTGATACAGAAAGCAAGTCCATTCCTTTATCAGCACTATCTCTTGATATTGTTATAGCGTACTTGCTACGTTTACAACATTCTGGTGAAATAGGTAATGAGTCTTCGAAATGGAGACAACTTGTACACGTAACATCTGAGAAAAATAAAAAACTAGAGAAGACCATTACACAGTTAGAAGAAGAAAACAGATCCATTCGTAGAGATTATGAGCAATTTGTGCAAATTATGAACCGAGCTAGACGACTCGTAACACTAGATGAAGAGGAAGAATACATTGCTCCTGTTTTCAAAATGGAGAAAAACGGAAATCTCGTTACGAGTAGTCCGTATCAAAACGAAAATGGCGATGTGCTTAGTTAGCAACATCGCCTTTTTTTATGGAGACATGCTAGTTACCCATTTACTTTGGTTCTAGCATTTTTGCATTTCGTTGTAAAACACGTTGTAAATAAAATGAATATAACGCAAATTCTTCATCGTGAAAGGGTGCCATATGAACTTCATAGGCTAAACCGTGAAGTACTTGTTGTAAACGAATAACAACAGTGTCAACGGTTAATGATGCATCCACTAGTTCGCTTAATGAGGCCATAACTGTGGGCACAATTTGGGGATACGTAAATTTTGTTTCCTCGCCCTGTAAGCTTTCCTCATAAAAATCGCGAATAAGGGCCGCTCGTTTTGCACCGCTCCCTTCAATACATAAATAAATTTGCACGGCAACACCTTGCCGTAAACGTCTCTGCGAAATACCGGCAAATTTTTTCCCTTGCATACTTAAATCATAGGAACCTGGACAATAGGACCCCACAATTTCATAGGCTTCAATTTTATCGGCTACTTCGGGGAATAATGCTTTCACAAGCGCAACCATGACATCGTAGCCAGCATCAATGCTCAGCGCTTCTGTTTGTTCTGATAAAACAATTGAAATATTAAGGACACCTGCATCAAGAACAACTGCTAGACCACCAGAATTACGAACAATCGGATGATAGCCCCGCGCTTCGAGCAATGTCATGCCTTGTTGCACATATGGTAAACGATGATCTTGAATACCAAGTACAACTGCAGCGTCATGTACCCATGTACGTATAGTTGGTGGAGATACAAGTTGTCCCACCAGTTGACATAAAGTATCATCTGTTGCAAAAGATTCAAGTGGCGAGTTATTTTTCATGCTGATGGATTGATCGTAGAAACGCCAAATCGGTTGTTGTAAAATACTGTTCATTTTGTAGTGCTCCTCTATTTACATCTCTTCTCTTTAGCATACATTATCTATTGAAGGTGTCAAATTAGTGAAATCGCTATCATGAACTTAGGGATTTGGAGCAAACTGTGATAAACTAAATGTGAATGATTTTCATTTATGAAGGAGTGTTTGAATAATGAATGAAGCAGCAATTACTTTAGATGGTTGGTACGCTTTACACGATTTCCGCTCAATTGACTGGGCTTCATGGAAACTAGTTTCTACTGAAGAACGTCAAGCAGCAGTTGAAGAATTTATTGCTTATTTAGACAAATTGAATGATGCAGATGTTGCTAAAACAGGTGCTCATGCATTTTACGCAATTGTAGGTCAAAAAGCTGACTTTATGATTATGACATTACGTGAAACAATGGATGAGCTACAAGAGATTGAAGCTGAATTTAACAAATTAGCAATTGCTGATTTTACAATTCCTACATATTCTTATGTATCTGTTGTGGAGCTTTCAAACTACTTAGCTGGGGAGTCAAATGAAGACCCATACCAAAATCCACATGTACGTGCACGACTATATCCTGAACTTCCACGTTCTAAATATGTCTGCTTCTACCCAATGGACAAGCGTCGCCAGGGCGATGATAATTGGTATATGCTTTCAATGGACGATCGCAAATCGTTAATGCGTTCTCACGGTATGATTGGCCGAGGCTATGCTGGTAAAGTAAAACAAATCATCACTGGTTCTGTTGGCTTCGACGATCACGAATGGGGCGTAACATTATTCGCAGACGACGTATTACAATTTAAAAAATTAGTATATGAAATGCGCTTTGACGAAGTTTCTGCTCGCTATGGCGAATTTGGTGCATTCTTCGTTGGTAACTTACTTGATAACGAAAAATTAGTGAAATTCTTAACTGTATAATTAGAAAAGTGCTTGTCGAAAAGAATGTCACGTCTTTACGCTTCTGCTAGTCTCTTGCAGCAAAAGAACATTTTGCTGTGAGCGTTAACCATGCATCAAGCGTACTGCACGACAATCGCTAAATGAAAGTGCGAGTCCATATAAGTGGGCTCGCATTTTTTAGGTTTAGGCTCCGTTTTCCTCACCGTTCTCCGATTCTAAGATTAAAATAATTGTATGGATAAAAAATCCCGTAAGTACCATTAGAATAATTAAATACCAACTATACGGTTGATGGTAGTACTCTGCTATTCCAATGGCTATGAATGCACTTACGAAAATTGCTACAAACATACCAATAATACGCATTGTAACACTCCTTCATGAAAGCAATGATAAATCCCACATTAGTATGTCACAATACATTTTCAATATACTTACAAAATATTGATATTTCCAAATCTTCATCACAAATAACAAAAAACAAAAAAGAGCCATCCCTCTACGATGGCACTTTTTCGCTTTCTTTTTCCTTGGGTACACAAAGGGGATTGTCTCATAAATAAGACATTCATTCCTTACACGGTATGTCATGAACTTTCATTCTTTACTTTCAAAATTAAAATAATCGTATGAATGAAAAAGCCCACGACAATGATTAGAATGAATAGATACCAATGGAGTGGCTGGCCGTAAAAACCGCCGAGCAAAAAAGCCAGCACAGCACTTATTAAAATACCAACCCATATACCAATCCCCATCTCTCTGTCACCTCACATGTATTCAATACACATGCAAACTATCTCCGGTTTCCCCAAACATCTTCTTACTCTATATTTACCCCTATATCAAAAAAATCGCTTACTGTGGACATCCCTACCCTGTATTACAGACCACTCGTTATTACTAATATATGCTTAATATTTTCAAAAGGTGAATTTCTTTCTCATCAAAATCAAACATGTCTACAATACCTTCATGCATATACTGTCTGCGAGGAGGTATGAAAATCGCTGTTATAAAGACGAATGATGCACAGACAGCTCTGCTCGCAAGGCTAATGCGTGCCGAAGCAGAAGGTGACGGAGATTTAGGTATGCTCATGGTCGGCAATGTTGGCGTCAATCGTGTCCGAGCAGATTGTCTTGATTTTGGTGATATTCGAACGCTTGAGCAAATGGTTTTTCAGCGTCCTGGAGGCTTTGAGGCAACAACAAAGGGCTATTTTTATCAACGTGCACGGTCACAAGATCTCAAATTAGCGAAAAGAGTTATTCAAGGTGAAAGATTTCATCCATCTACCCGCTCTCTTTGGTTTTTCATGCCACCGGGTGACTGCCCTGCGCAATGGTACGGTCAATGGAACACAGGTCGTTTTAAATCGCATTGCTTTTTCTCACCAACTGAAAGTGATTGTCCACAAATTTAATTGAAAGAAGGTTGTTACTTATGATGCCTTACTATTGGACACCGACACCTCAGCAACAAATGACACCTCCAGCAGTGACGCTTCCAAGCGGACGGCCACCCGGACGTGAAGAATCGTATATCGAAAACATTTTACGATTGAATCGCGGTAAGCCTGGAACTTTCCACTTTTCTTTTGAGCATGCTGTAGAACAAGGAAAGAACACGAAAACAGTACGAGGTGTGGTAGAAGCTGCTGGACGGGATCATGTGATATTACGTGAGCTGAAATCCAATCACCGGTTCTTATTCCCAATGATTTATTTTGACTTTGCCGAATATGATGAGGAAATGTCTTATTTTAACCAAAATCCATAACAAAAAAATAAGCTGTCCATAAAATTGGACAGCTCATTTTTTAATGATGATTTTGTAAATATTGCAATGTTGCTTTTCCTAATGTTTTTGCCGCAATTAACATTGCACGTTCGTCAAAATCAAAACGTGCATGATGATGTGGATAGGCTGTATCCCACTCAGGCTTTTTTGCACCTGTGAAGAAAAATGTACCTGGTACTTTTTCGAGATAATATGCAAAGTCTTCACCTATCATGAATGGTGGACATGTAATGACATTTTCAACCCCCGGTACATCAACTGCAAGCTGTGCAACAAATGCTGTTTCTTTTACATGGTTATAGACAGGTGGATAACCTCTAGTATAACGATATTCATAGCTTGCACCAAAGGCAAGGCAAGTCGCCTTTAATACAGTCTCCAACTCCTGTTCCATTTGCGTACGTACCTGCTCCTCAAATGTACGAACTGTCCCCGTCAATGCAACTCGTTCTGCAATGACATTGAACGGGTTAATCGCTTCAAAATGACCAATTGTTAAAACTGCAGATTTTAATGGATCAATACGGCGAGAGACAAGTTGCTGAGCATTGATGACAAACTGTGAAGCAAGCACAACAGCATCAATTGAATGATGTGGCTCCGCACCATGACCACCTTTTCCTTGAATAAGGATTTCCGCCTTATCGGCAGCGGCCATAATAGCACCATCGCGCACCAATATATCACCGAGCGGTGTTGGCGCCCATAAATGTGTACCAAAAATCACGTCTACTCCGTCTAAACAACCATCTTCAATCATCGGTTTGGCCCCACCCGGTGCAATTTCCTCCGCGTACTGATGAATAAACACCACATTACCGGCAAGCTCACCCTTCATGGCATTTAACGCCTTTGCGAGCCCAAGCAAAGTAGCTGTATGTCCATCATGTCCACATGCATGCATTTTACCAGCTATCTTTGACTTATAAGGAACTTCATTTTCCTCCTGAATCGCCAATGCATCAAAATCCGCACGTAGCGCCACCGTTTTTCCTGGTTTCGCACCATACAATGTAGCAACAACGCCACGTTCTCCCACCTGCTCGCGTACCTCATGCCCTAATGCTTTATGAAAAGCAGCAATATATGCTGGTGTTTCCACTTCTTCAAAAGATAACTCAGGATACTCATGTAAATGACGACGGATTGCTACTATTTCTTCATAGTTTTCATCGAGTAATGTAAATAATCTTTCCATATAGCATCTCCCCATTTTCTTATTGTCGAATTTTTCTGGTAATCATAGTGTACCTCATAAATCCTTACAAAAACAATAGGAATTGAATTTAATATGTATCTAGTATAGAGAGGAGAGTGATTGGCTAATTTTTTGATATTGATACACCCGTGCGGTTCTACCGGTTACCCAAGTAATGACCAATAAAAGCAAAATACTCCCTTACATTTTTATGTGAGGGAGTGATTGAAATTGTTATCTTGCTTGTTTAAGGACTGTTAGTATAATAAGTACCCATCCTGTTAAAAATAGCACCCCACCAATTGGTGTAATAGCACCTAACACTTTTATGCCGCTTAATGCTAACACATATAGGCTGCCGGAAAAGAAGACTATACCTAAGTTAAAGAAGATACCAGCTACATTTAATTGTTTTACTTCACCTAGTAATTTTGTGCTCATTAATAGACCAATCACAAGTAAGCCTGTCGCATGAAACATTTGGTATTGTACTGCCGTTTCCCAAATACCTTGGCCATAATCGTCTAATCTTTCTTTTAATGCATGTGCACCGAATGCACCAAATGCTACTGCTAAAAAGCCGTGAAGTGCGCCTGTGACAATAAATCTTTTCATGTCGTTTACCCTGCCTTTTATTTACTCGATAGTCTCATATTTGAGTTTCCTTAACACTTTAAGTAAAACCCAATTGTTCATTATCTTGGCTTAAAAATCAAAAATCGAATCGCCGTTTGCACCGTCATCCTCTTCAATCTTCGCTGTGTATATGCTCGATGGTGTAGACCCCGTAGCTAACATTTGTGGCAAATGTTTTGTTGGTGCCTTTGGAGCTTCTGCAGGAAGATCTAACACTACATCACATAACGCACGAATAGCCGTTAGTGTCTCACGTATTTGTTGTTCACTTGCTGCATTTTTTGCATCGGCTAATTGTTTTTCAAGTTGCTGTAGTACGGCTTGATAAGAAATCATTGCGCTCTCCCACTTTCTTCTTTTGGCACAAATTTTAAGCAGTTCATTCCAGAGGATTGTTTGACAACAACGGATGGTATTTGTTTTGTCTTAAAGCCGTATGCCACACAGGCTCGTGGTGTTTGCGGGTCCCATGTTACTTTAAAATATTGACATTTGAAACAATTCACCTGCATCGTTGTCCCTCTCTTTCTTCTATATTAACTGTACCATGATTTTTAATGTGTATAAAGTAAACGATTTGTGCCAATCTACACTAAACACCAGTCGATTGGTTTCTCCCCCCACGCTACTAGTTGTTCATTTACCCTGGAATAGGGCTTACTCCCAAAAAAACCACGGTATGCACTTAGTGGACTCGGATGTGGTGCTTCTAAGATGATATGGGGAGTTGAATAATTACAAATTAATTGTTTTTTTCGCTGCGCTGGTTTACCCCATAGCACAAAAATAATTGGCTTTTGTCTTGATGCTAGTTTTTCAATCACTGCATCTGTAAATTGCTCCCATCCTTGCTCCTTATGGGAATTCGCCTGACCTGCCCGTACTGTTAAAACTGTATTCAAGAGCATAACACCCTGTTGTGCCCATTTTGTTAACGTGCCATCCTGTGGAATGGGACAACCCATATCGTCCTGTAATTCTTGTAACATATTACGTAAACTTGGTGGATGTGAAATACCTGGCTTCACAGAAAAACTTAAACCATGTGCTTGGTTGGGACCATGATAAGGATCTTGTCCTAAAATCACGACCTTCACATCACGATAAGCTGTGGTATAAAACGCATTCATAACATCGTTCAACGGTGGATATATTGTTTGGGTTGAATTTTCGAATGCTACAAATTGACGGAGTGCTTGATAATATGGTTTTTCTAATTCATCAGCAAGTATTGTTTGCCAATCATTCGGGAAAACTTGTTTCATTGCAAATAAAAGCCCCTTTCTTTATATTACAACCGTACAAAAAAATAATGCCTAATTCAAGTTTAAGATAAAGCTGACCTTATAAAAATATTGATTTCTGACTATTTTTATAGAATCAGAATCAGACTATACTAGACGGTAACTTTAAACTTTTATTATAAAGGAGATCTTTCACATGGCTCTAAAAAAAACATTAACAATTGCAGGTTCAGATACATCAGGCGGCGCAGGTATGCAAGCCGATCTTAAAACATTCCAAGAACATGGCACATACGGTATGGTTGCACTAACAGTAGTCGTAACAATGGAGCCAAACGGTTGGACACACAATGTTACACCACTACCAACAGAGCTCTTACAAAAACAAATTGATACAGCACTATCGACAGGCATTGATGCTGTGAAAACAGGGATGCTTTCAACAGAAGAAATCATTCGTATTGCTGGCGACGCTATTGCAAAGTCTGGCACTTCAAACGTTGTCATTGACCCAGTTATGGTATGTAAAGGAGATGATGAGGTGTTAAACCCTGGTAACACAGATGCCATGATTCAACATCTATTACCACTTGCTGCTGTCACAACACCAAATCTTTTCGAAGCTGGTCAATTAGCTGGTACTGGTACACCAAAAACAATCGAGGACATGAAAGTAGCTGCTCGTAAAATTAACGAACTAGGTGCTAAAGCTGTCGTGATAAAAGGTGGTAAAGCATTAGCGACTGAAAAAGCTACAGACTTATTCTTCGATGGCACTACATTCTACTTGTTGGAATCGGAAAAAGTAGCTTCCACTTTTAATCACGGAGCAGGTTGTACGTTTGCTGCTTCTGTTACAGCGAACCTAGCAAACGGTCTATCTGTAAAAGAAGCTGTTATTGAAGCTAAAGAATTCGTATCAGCTGCAATTGCTCATGGTTGGGCGTTAAATGACTATGTTGGTCCAGTTATGCATGGTGCAAAATCACGCTTCGGCGCACCAGAAGTAACAGTAACTGAAATCTGATTCATAAGCGCACATATTTTTAAACTATAATGGCTAACTCATCAATATAACAAAACAAAAAGGCATCTGATTAGTGAATCTTAATACTAATCAGATGCCTTTTTACATGTAGTTCTCCATCAGTTCGAGCCGATAATCCCATGGATCGTTCATTGAAATAAAACGAGCCATGGCCTTACTTTCTTTTTTACGCTCAGTTCGTGCCTTTGCCCGTTCAGACGCAGTTTCATGTAATTTCGTCTCTTCAACAGTTTCAGGTATAACGCGCGGAACTGCTGCTGGTCGATTATTTTCATCTAATGCCACAAAGGTTAATAAAGCAGTTGCAGCCACTTTACGTTCTCCAGTTTTTAAATTTTCCGAAATAACCTTTACAAAGACCTCCATTGAAGAAGTTCCAGTCCATGTAACATAAGATTCGAAATACACTGAGTCTGTCGGGCGAATCGGATGCAAAAAATCCACAGAATCCGTCGAAGCTGTGACGCAATCTTTACGACTATGCTTTGCAGCAGAGATTGAGGCTACTTGGTCAATATCACTCATTAAACGCCCACCAAAAAGCGTATTATGATTGTTAACATCATTCGGAAAAACTCGGCTAGTCCGCATCACTCTTGATTCCTTACAATATTTAAACTCTTTATTCACACCAATTCCTCCTCAAAATTATCTTTTTGTCCTTTTATAATCCTATATTTTTCTAGGAAAATCAATTTTATTTACAGAAAATTAAGAATTTTGTGCACGGATGAAAAAATTGGACAAGATACCTTAGCGCATTACACACCATATATTAGCTGTATATGGGAGGGAGAAATATGAAAAAACGTAAGCTTGAAGATGCAACTGAAGAACCTGGATTGCTTTTTGAGGAATTAACTGCCTCTAAAGTGGAAGTAATCGCTTCAATTATTTTAACGCTCGGTTATTCGCTATCTACCCTCGCCACGATATTAGCCTTACAAGAGGAAGAAGAAGCGGCACAATTAAAATCGTCTAATTCACTTGATCAACATCAGCAATTTAAACAAATGTGTAAACAATTACAGTCTGTCAATGATCGTTTAGATTCCATTGAACAAAAGCTCCCTAGGTTTTAGAAGATACATACCCATTATCGATAAAAAACCACGATCCTCCGTCATAAAAGAGAATCGTGGTTTCCTTTGCTATATTAAAATAGTTTCTTAACTTCTTCATACTCATCTGCTGTGAACACTTTTGATTTCGTGATAAAATGCATTTCTTCTACACTATCTAAAGAGAAACTTGCACCTCTACCTACCATCGCATCAATAATCAATTGCGTATGTTTGAAATACTCATATTGTGCCCTGTGAATGTAAAAAGGAACGTCACCTATTGTACCAAGATAGATATCGTTGTCTCCGAGCTTAAAATCCCCTTCTACATAACACAACGGTACAGAGCCTTCACAGCAGCCACCAGATTGATAAAACATGATAGCGCCATGTCTACTCTTAATAAGCTCAATTAATTTTAAAGCCTCTTTAGTGGCAATCACTTGTTCTACCATGTACTTATCCATCCTTTAAACTTAGAAGAAACCTTGCGCCTCTTCTTTATAGTTAACTAGTATACATTTGGTTTGTTGATAGTGATCAAGCATCATCGCATGATTTTCACGGCCGATACCTGAAAGTTTGAACCCACCAAATGCAGCACCAGCTGGATATTGGTGATACGTATTAGTCCATACACGACCAGCTTGGATAGCGCGACCAGCGCGGTATGCTGTGTCACCAGAACGTGACCAAACACCAGCACCTAAACCGTATTCTGTATCATTTGCGATTTCCATTGCTTCATCAAAATCTTTAAATGTCGTTACACCAAGTACTGGACCAAAAATTTCTTCTTGGAAAATGCGCATTTTATTATGACCTTTGAATACTGTTGGTTTAATGTAGTTACCACCAGCAAGGTCACCGTCAAGAACATTTTCTTCCCCACCGATTAAACATTCAGCGCCTTCTTCCTTACCTAGTTGTAAATAAGAAAGGATTTTTTGTTTTTGTTGCTCTGACGCTTGAGCCCCCATCATCACTTCTGTATCCAGAGGGTTACCGATTTTAATAGCTTTTACGCGTTCTAAAGCACGTTCGATGAATTGATCGTAAATGGATTCGTGAATAAGAGCACGAGAAGGACAAGTACAAATTTCGCCTGAGTTTAAAGCGAACATCACGAAGCCTTCAATTGCTTTATTTAAATATTCATCATCAGCAGCCATCACATCTTCAAAAAATACGTTTGGTGATTTACCACCAAGTTCTAATGTTACTGGAATAATGTTTTCAGTTGCGTATTGCATAATTTGACGACCAACAGCAGTAGAACCAGTGAAGGCAATTTTAGCGATACGCTTATTTGTTGCAAGTGGTTTACCCACTTCAACACCGAAACCGTTCACGATATTTAGTACACCTTTTGGTAAAACATCTTGGATTGTTTCGATTAAAACTAATAATGAAACTGGTGTTTGCTCAGCAGGTTTCATGACGATACAGTTACCTGCCGCAAGTGCTGGCGCGATTTTCCAAGCCGCCATTAATATTGGGAAATTCCAAGGAATGATTTGACCAACTACACCTAGTGGCTCTTGGAAGTGATAAGCGACTGTGTCGTTATCTAATTGAGTTGTATGTCCTTCTTGCGCACGGATAGCACCTGCGAAATAACGGAAGTGGTCAGCTGCAAGAGGAATATCAGCATTTAATGTTTCACGCACGGCTTTACCGTTGTCCCAAGTTTCTGCGACAGCAATCATTTCTAAGTTCTCTTCAATGCGATCAGCAATTTTATTTAAAATAGCTGCACGTTCTGTTGCAGAAGTTTTCCCCCATGCATCTTTCGCCGCATGTGCCGCATCAAGTGCTAACTCAATATCTTCAACAGTTGAACGAGCTGCTTTTGTGAATACTTGACCTGTTACAGGTGTTTTATTCTCGAAATATTGACCTTTTACAGGAGCGACCCATTCGCCACCGATAAAGTTATCATATTTCTCTTTGAAATTTACAACTGCTCCTGGAGTATTAGGATTTGCATAAATCATAGTTTAAATCTCCCAACATTATAAATTATGAAACCGCATACAATATAAATCGAAGCGACAAGCGACTCGATTTATATGAATCAACTTTCATGTGTCCTATATTGCTACATTAATATAATTAATTCAAGTATTTGAACTTAAAAAAACTAACTTTATCGAATTACATAATTATCTTAATATATAGAAACCACAGATTCATCCAGAGAAAAAATTATCATTTGATGGATAATAGGGCATTCAATTTCCCTTTGTGACCTTTTTTAACTATACTTAAAAGGGAAACGATCGTGAAAGGAGTGTTAAGATGCAGGAAATACAGGTAGAGACGTTGCAGGAATTATTGAATTCTTTCGCCAATAAAGACGTTTACATTCATCTTGAGACGACAAACGGTTCTTATGCAGCACACTATGACGAAAAATTTTTTAATGCTGGTGCTTTTATTCGCAATGCAAAAATCAATTATGAACTAGCGAAAGTGGTGGATGATTCACCGCATCGTGTTGGTTTAAAAATGGCGCATGGATGGGTTTACGCCCAAGGCATCACACATTATGAATTAGATGATTTAGGCCGTTTGTTAATGGCTGGACTAGACTACTCTGGCAAATTGGCGATTGCACTTGAAATTAGCGAAACGCCATTTACTTATTAAGGGGGACGACTATTTGAATTTACAACCACAGCGTCATATTTTAATTGTTTACCCTCACCCTGATGATGAGGCTTTCTCAGTTGCTGGAACAATAGCTTATTATACAAAGAAAATGAATACGCCTGTTACATATGCCTGTTTAACATTAGGTGAGATGGGTCGTAATTTAGGTAATCCACCATTTGCAACGCGCGAATCATTGCCAGAAATTCGTCGCAAGGAGCTTGTAGCTGCTGCAGAGGCGATGGGTATTCAAGACTTGCGCATGCTTGGCCTCCGAGACAAAACAATCGAGTTTGAAGATGACGAAAAAATGGTGAAACTTGTTGAGGGCTTGATTGAAGAATTAATGCCCTCACTTATTTTCACTTTCCTCCCTGGCTTTGCGGTACATCCAGATCACGAAGCAACTGCACGTGCTGTAGTGGAAGCCGTTCGTCGCATGCCAACAGCAGCGCGTCCACAAATTTTAGGCTGTGCCTTTGCCAATGATACAATCGAAAAAAATGGTGAACCACATATTCAATTAGATATAAGTGAAATGAAGATGGATAAATTAAAAGCGTTACAAGCTCATGCCTCTCAAACAGGTTGGATGATGCAAGAAACAGAAAAACGCATTGATGACGGCGAGCCAATGAGCGAAAGCTGGCTCAATGTTGAAAGGTTCTATATTATTAACCCCGATCAATATGTAAAATAAAAAACGGTTTTGTCCTCTTTAGTAAATGAGGACAGAACCGCTTTTCAATTTAGGCCACTTTTAATTTATTGACCACATGCACAATCATTGTCATCACGAACGCGATGAGCAATACGACAAAAAACATATAATGCGGAATGTGCACGCCAAATACGGTAACGAGCATTTTGAGTGCAATAATACCAATAATGATAAATGCCGTTGACTCTAGTTCAGGTATTTTTTCAATGATGATTAAAAATGCACCTGCAATTGTGCGCATCATTAAAATGCCTAGCATTCCTCCAACTAATAATACCCACACTTGATCGGATATCGCGAAGGCAGCAAAAATAGAATCGATTGAAAATGCAATATCCATGAGTTCTACAGAAATAACAGTCGCCCAGAAAACGCCAAACAACCGAACCATTATCCCCGACTTTTTTACTTCCTTTAAACTATCCTCTTCCCCTATTTTTAAGAAATGGGCAATACAAATCCAACCTAAATACATTGCCCCTAACACTTTGATATACCAAAACTCTACAAGATAAACGCCTATTCCAATAAATAAGAAACGGAAAAAATATGCTCCTAGCATTCCATACATTAATGCTCTTTTCCGTTGCTTATTTGGTAAATGTTTAACAAGTACCGCTAGTACGAGCGCATTATCAGCTGATAGCAATCCCTCAATTATCACTAGTGATGATATTAATCCCCACGACACAGGATCAGCTAAAACTTCCCGCCACATCTCCCAATCGAAAAATTGCATATATGTAGATAGAATTCCATGAATGATTTCCAATACCTTACCCCCTACTTGCGCTAAGCTAGTCTAATATATGCTTAGCGTTCTTCTTTATGATCGTTAGGTATTTTCTGCGCAACTTGCATCGTAATGATAGTTCAATAAAACTCGATAAACAATCAATTATTCTCGAACACAATAAATTATTCTACAATACACGTTTATTGAATTTACTGTGTCCTCAAAATAGACACCGAAAATTTAGAATTTACTAAAAATTAATAACAAAAACCTGATAAAATATGCTATCATAAATGAATGTTTTATACGTAAAACGGAGGATGAATGCTATGGAAGTTGCTGAAACTAAAACTGTGCAAGTTGAGAATATCTTAATTGCACATCATTTTTTAAAAGATGTAGTTGTGCATACGCCACTACAAAAAAACGATTATTTATCAGAGAAGTATGGTGCTAGTATTTATTTTAAGCGCGAGGATTTGCAGCATGTACGCTCATTTAAACTTCGCGGTGCCTACTATAAAATCAAAAAAATTGAAGAAGAGGCACGTATTGCGGGAGTCGTCTGTGCAAGCGCAGGTAATCATGCACAAGGTGTTGCTTATGCCTGTGCTCAACTGAAAATTCAGGCGAGTATTTTTATGCCTCAAACAACACCAAAACAAAAAATCGACCAAGTGCGTATGTTTGGTCGTGAATACGTAGAAATTATGCTAGCTGGTGATACATTTGATGATTCTGCCGAGAGTGCATTCGCTTACTGTGAGGAGCAAGAAAAAATCTTTATTCACCCATTTGATGATTTTGATGTTATTGCAGGCCAAGGAACTGTTGCCGTTGAAATCATGAATGACATGGAGGAGCCAATCGACTATGTATTCGGTAGCATCGGCGGTGGAGGTTTAATGTCAGGTGTCTCTGCCTATGTGAAAAACCTATCTCCAAATAGTAAAATTATTGGTGTTGAACCTGCTGGTGCAGGTAGTATGAAAGCGGCGTTTGCAGACGGTGGTGCTGTGGCACTTGACTGGATCGACAAATTCGTCGATGGTGCTGCAGTAAAATGTGTCGGCAACCACACATATGATGTTTGTCGCCGTTATTTAGACGACATCGTGTTGGTTCCTGAAGGAAAAGTATGTACAACTATATTAGATTTATATAATAAACATGCCATTATCGCAGAGCCTGCTGGTGCTTTATCAGTAGCTGCACTTGATAACTATAAAGAAGTAATTAAAGGGAAATCAGTCGTTGTCATCATCAGTGGTGGCAACAATGATATCGGTCGTATGCAAGAGATTAAAGAGAAATCTCTAATTCATGAAGGCTTACTATACTACTTCATTGTAAGCTTCCCTCAACGAGCTGGTGCTCTTCGCCAATTTCTAACAAGTGTCCTAGGGCCAAATGATGATATTACTACTTTTGAATATACGAAGAAAAACAACAAGGAAAGTGGGCCTGCACTAGTTGGTATTGAGCTCGGCAACCGAAACGACTATGAAGGACTACTTGCACGCATGAAAGAGTTTGGCTTCAACTATAAAGAAGTTAATAATGACCTTCAATTGTTTGGCTTGTTAGTATAACTATTTCGTCACACTTGCTTGTATGCGAGTGTGATTTTTTGTGGATTTCAACATTTCTTTATTTATCCCAACAAACTTCGATTTTATCGATAACTTTTGCCTGTTTATCGCCCAACTTCTCAAAAATATCGACAAAAACGCCCATACCGAGGTATGGGCGTTGAAATTATCCTAGCAGTGCGCGGTCAGAGTTCATCTTCTCTCCACGTATGCGTTCGAATTCTGCCATTAAATCTGGAATTGTAAGTTCATGCTTGCGGTCCTCACCAACTTCTAAAATAATTTGACCTTTATCCATCATAATGAGGCGATTTCCTAAGTCTAACGCTTGTTGCATGTTGTGCGTTACCATTAACGTCGTTAAGTTATCTTTTTCAACTAGATGTTTTGTAATGCGTGTAATTAGCTCCGCACGTGACGGGTCAAGGGCAGCTGTATGTTCATCTAGCAACAAGATCGATGGCTTCGTGAATGTTGCCATTAAAAGAGACAGCGCTTGACGTTCACCACCTGAAAGCAAGCCAACCTTCGCTGATAAGCGATTTTCTAGATTTAAGCCAAGCATGCCTAATGATTCCTTAAAAAATTCACGCCGTTTTTTATCAACGCCAACACGTATGCCCCGGCTTTTATTGCGAGAGTAAGCTAGTGCCAAATTTTCTTCAATGGTCATTGTCGGCGCAGTGCCTGCCATCGGGTCTTGGAATACACGACCAATATAGTGTGAACGTTTATATTCTGGTAACCCCGTTACATTAGTACTGTCAATTCGTACTGTACCGAAGTCGGGTGTTAATGCTCCAGAAATCATATTCATCATTGTTGATTTTCCAGCGCCATTACTACCAATGATTGTCACGAAATCACCTGGCTTTAAATGCAGATCGATATCAGCAAGTGCGACTTTTTCATCTGGTGTGCCTTCATTAAAAATTTTGTTAATACCATCCAATTTAAGCAAGACCTTTTCCCCCTTGCTCAGCCGTTTTTACTTGTGCACGTTCTACAGCACGCTTTGCTTTACGTTTTCGCTCTTTGTTTTTATCCACAAACTGCGGCACGATCAGCGCTAAAATAACAATAATTGCTGTAATTAATTTCATATCCCCTGAATCTAGGAAATCTACACGTAATGCTAACGCTAAAATAATACGGTAAATAATAGCACCCGCAATAACAGCCAAAGTCGTACGCATAATTGTTTTTGTTCCGAAAATCGCTT
Source organism: Lysinibacillus sp. UGB7 (assembly GCF_049058285.1). Classification (NCBI taxonomy): domain Bacteria; kingdom Bacillati; phylum Bacillota; class Bacilli; order Caryophanales; family Bacillaceae; genus Lysinibacillus; species Lysinibacillus sp. UGB7. The sequence continues at coordinate 178,486 of NZ_JBMGUV010000005.1, read as the reverse complement.
CTCCGATAATAACCGAGGCAAGACCAATAACAATCATCCCTATCCCCATACTGACATCAGAGAACTTTGAATACTGTGCGATTAAAGCTCCAGAAAATGCGACAAGTGCATTGGAAAGACCTAGCCCAAGAATAATAAGTGTATCTGTATTCGCAGAGAAACTACGAATCATACGTTTATTATCACCAGTTGCTCGGATAGCCAGCCCGACTTCTGTTTTTAAGAACCAGTCTGCAATAATTTTAATTAAAATCGTGATGAATAATACTACAATCAGTGTACTCCATGTTGACGGTACTTGCTGAATGCCGATGCCTTTTAATACGTTATTTAATGCAGCATCGATACCTAAATTACTCCAAAATACTTGGAACTTTGAAAACAATGTTTCTGAGTTCAGTAGTGGAATATTCGGACGACCTATCGTATTTTCTGCAGTTAACCCCATGATACGTAGGTTAATAGAATATAAAGCTATCATCATTAAAATCCCTGCTAAAAGTGGGTTAATCTTCCCTTTTGTGTGAAGAATTCCTGTCATACATCCAGCAATAAATCCAGCAACAATTGCCACTAAAGTCGCTAAGATTGGGTGATAGCCTAGCAGAATCATTGTCGCTGCTGTAGCCGCCCCTGTTACAAAGCTTCCATCAACCGTTAAATCCGGAAAATCTAACACACGGAATGTTAAATACACACCAAGTGCCATAATTGCATAGATGATTCCTTGCTCCACTGAGCCAAATATTGCTGTAAACATAATCGAATCATCTCCTAAAATTATCGTAAAAAATGAAGATAAAGCGGGGACAAGCCTCCCCCGCTTCACCTAAATATGATGCCACTTTGAGCATTATTTTTCTAAAAGCTCAGCACCCCAAGAATCTTTAATCTCAATACCTAAAGCATCAGCAACTTTTTTGTTCACTAATAATTTTAAGTTTTGTGGATATTGAGCTGGTGTTTCAGCTGGTGTTGCTTCACCTTTTAAAATTTTCACTGCCATTTGGCCAGCTTCATAGCCAATATCAAAGTACTCAAAGCCGTATGCAGCTAAACCGCCACGTGCTACAGAGTCAAGTTCACCCACGATAAGTGGTAATTTATTTGCTGCTGCTACATCAATCACTGACTCAAGGGCAGATACGACCGTATTATCAGTAATAATATAGAATGCATCTACTTTTCCAATTAGTGATTCCGCCGCTTGTTTGACATCAGCTGAAGTGGCTGCTGAAGCATCTTTTACAGTTAAGCCCTGCTCGCCCATTATCTTTTTCACTTCAGTTACCTGTGCTACTGAGTTTTGCTCACCAGCGTTGTAGACCATACCAACGTTTTTAGCACCTAAATCTTTTAATAAGGCCACCGTTTTGGTAATTGTATCAGGGTGTAAATCGATCGTTCCTGTTACGTTTTTACCTGGTGCTTCCATTGACGCAATTAATTGTGCGCCAACTGCGTCTGTTACGGAAGTAAAGATGACTGGAATATCGCTAGTTGCAGTAGCTGCTGCCTGTGCAGATGGTGTAGAGTTGGCAAAGATTAAATCGACATTTGCACTTACTAGGTTATTTGCGATTGTTGTGTTTAAGCTGTTATCGCCTTGAGCAATCTGCGAATCATATTCTACCTTTAAGCCCGAATCTTCAATGGCTTTTTTGAAGCCTTCAGTCGCTGCATTTAACGATGGATGCTCAACGATTTGAGTAATCCCGATTTTATATGTTTTTTCATCTGCAGAGCCGCTTTCACTTGCATTGTTCTTCTCGTCACCCTTTGATTCAGTTGAACTTGAACCACCGCTACCACATGCAGCAAGCATTAATACTAACCCAAATAATAGGAACGAAAGCTTTTTCATATTGCGCTTCACAAATAATCCCCCCGACTATTATCTCTATTATCTATCACACTTCACTCAAACAAAGTGTGAACGTATCGCTATATTATCGTTATTATTGATGTTCGTCAACAACATTATGAATGTTCTGACTTTTATATTTAACGAAATATTTTACTTCTTCATTTAATTTGCCGCTTTAAACCGCTAAACTACGCCATTTTAATGAAAGTAATAATTTTAGCATCCATTCAAATTATTTTATGACAATTTTGCGAAGTAAAATTTTGGACTTTACTTTTTATAAATGACTTTTATTATTTTGACATTTGACTTCCTTGTTAGTTTTATACTAAAATATTTATCTGTGTAAAAGCACCGTGGTTCGTAACCATCCCACGAAAAAAAACTAAGGAGAAATGAATAGATGAAAGTAAAATTTTTAGCAGCAAGTGGTATTATTGCAGCATTGTATATTGCTGTCACTTTGCTTGTTGCACCATTCGGGTTTACAGAAGTGCAATTCCGAGTATCGGAAATGTTTAATCATTTAGTTGCCTTTAATCCACGTTTTGCCGTAGGAATTATTATTGGCGTATTTATCTCAAATATATTTTCACCTCTTGGCATTTACGATTTAGTTTTCGGCGTTGGACATTCGATGATTACGCTAGGTCTGTTCATACTTATATGTAAATTTGTAAAAAATATTTGGGCACGCTTATTCGTCAACACATTATTATTTACATGCACAATGTTCATAATCGCCTTTGAATTGAACTTAGCCTTAGAATTGCCATTTTTCTGGACATGGCTAACAGTTGCTGTAGGTGAATTTGTTGTACTAGCAGTCGGTGCACCAATCATGTATATACTGAACAAACGTTTAAACTTCAAAGATTGGATATAACTTAATCCAGTAATCTATATAAAGAGACGAGTCTTCTTCAAGATTCGTCTTTTTTTATTGTAGGAATTTATGAAATTAAGTGACACAATTTTTCTTTTCTTGACAGCTAATTGGACATGGCAAAGACAAAAAAGGTAGAAAATAGTTGCTCGTAGCGTACTACCGTCGTTAATAGGGGCTATTTGTACTTGCGCTATATATTCCCTACACTTTCTTTTTCATGGAGATAAATTGTATTTTTTATAAAAAAAGACTCATCCCCAAAACTTGTGGTTGATTTCCGTTCCGACTGAACGCTTTCCTGGGGGCGTCCGATGAGCCGCTGATCCCTAAGGAGACGTCCAGCCGCCACTCCAATCAACTTATCTACTGGGCATAAGTTATAACAAATGTCACCTTCGACTTTTGGTGATGAACAAAAAAAAAGACTCTATTGTATCCACATGGGAATAGAGTCGTGTTCAATCTTTTATTAGGATATCGCCTTTTTTTGAAGCTTAATTTTTAATTTCTCCAGCATATCTGCTGTCATTCTTGCTAAATCATACTCCGTCTTAAAGCCCCATTCATTTTGGGCAGCTTCAATATTTATAGAGTTTGGCCAACTGTCAGCAATTGCTTGGCGCACTGGATCAACCATATAATCCATACGGAAATGTGGCAGATGCTTTTTAATTTCAGCTGCAATTTGAGATGGCTCAAAGCTCATAGCAGTTATATTAAAGGCATTGCGATGAATTAATTTCTTACCATCTGCCTCCATTAAATCTACAATAGCCTGTAATGCATCTGGCATATACATCATATCCATGTACGTACCCTCTTGAATGTAAGATGTGTACTTACCTTGCGCAATGGCTTCATAGAAAATCTCTACCGCATAGTCTGTTGTACCACCACCTGGAGGGGTCACATAAGAAATCAGCCCTGGGAAGCGCACACCTCTTGTGTCTACCCCAAAACGATCAAAATAATAGTCACATAATAATTCACCAGCTACTTTGTTTACCCCATACATAGTAGTTGGTCGCTGTAATGTATCCTGTGGTGTATTATCCTTTGGCGTTGAAGGACCAAATGCACCAATTGAACTAGGAGTAAAAAATTGTAAGTTTAATTCACGCGATACTTCTAAGGCATTCATTAAACCACCCATGTTTAAATTCCATGCGAACAAAGGATTTTTTTCGGCAGTTGCGGATAATAATGCTGCTAAATGCATCATCGTATCTGCTCCAAAATCTTTAGCTAAATCGTGCATTCTTTGTCCATCCGTCACGTCCAGTACTTCGAACGGACCCTTTGTATGTTCAAGCTTCCGAATATCAGTAGCTAGCACGTTGTCCTCTCCATAAATACCACGAAGTTTTTCAACTAGTTCAGAACCGATTTGACCAAGGGCTCCTGTTACCATAATCTTTTCCATTTCTCCAAACCTCCACCTGTGAACAATTGTACTCTTGGAAAGCACAATATTATACATATAAACATTGATTTAATAACATTTTAACTGATTTTTATTATAAAGTGTTCATAATAAAAACACAATACCAATGTTCATAACTTTTAAAACTTTAACGAAAAAACCCTTATTATTAGTATATGGATTCAAATAAAAAACGTTCAGCAACAAGTTGATAAATACAATTGTTTACTCCAAAAACACAAAAACGTTATTATTGCATAAAAAAGGGAACTTTCTTTATGTTCTATAACGTAAAGAAAGTTCCCTTATATTCTCGATCCATTTATTACCTAACTTTTATTATATTAAAAAACGTTTTACGGCAATTTGTAATACCTTAGATACTTTTCGTAATTCTTTTATATAGTTATGAAATTGTTGCTGTGCTGCTAATTGATCTGTCGTTAGTTTCGCAACATGTTTGGTAGAGGTGGCATTTGTGTCTGAAAGTGAGGTTAACATGACCGCATCCTCATTAACCTTTTTCGTATGATCCGCTATTGCTTGAACCGTAGCTGATACCTCCACTATATAAGGTTTTATAGTATGTACTTTTTCTAAAATATGATCAAAGCTGGTTGCTGTTTGTCCTGTTACATTCACACCTTTTTCAGTCGCTGTTAATACACCCTCCATCATTTGTACAGCATAGTTAGAATCTACGTGAATATTTTGTACAATGGACGTAATCGTTTGCGTTGAATGCACTGTTTGTTCTGCGAGTTTGCGTACCTCGTTAGCAACGATTGCAAAGCCCTTGCCATGCTCTCCCGCTCTAGCAGCTTCAATGGAGGCATTCAGTGCTAGCAGGTTCGTTTGTGCCGTGATTTTCTCTATCACTTCCACCATATGATCAATGGTTGCCGCCCGCTCAACAAGGGTAAAAATGGCTGTATTCGATTTTTCCACTGCATGTTTAATAGCCTGTATTTGTGCTAAATTCGCTTGGACTATTTCCGTTCCGCTTTCTGCATCTCGCGCGGTCTCATGGGCAAAACTCTCCACAAGTTGTATTTTCTCTAAAATGACCTGTACACCATTTAGCACCTCTTCCAGAGAGGCTGTATTGGAGGCTAATTTTAAAGTTGAGGCACTTGTAGCATCAGAAATCGTTTGCACATCCTTTGCAATTTTGAGCGTAGTTGTTGAAGATTGTTCCGACGATAACTGCAACATCTCTGTCATTCCTTCAACCTCTTGTGCACTCTGTGTTACCGTATGAAGTAATTGCTTCACCTCAGTAGCCATCTGATTGTAGGACAACACAACTTCCCCGAGCTCATCATGTGCCACATAGCTTGCATTTGCCGTGAAATCCCCCTGCTCAGCACGTTTTAATAATGACTTTAACTGACGCGTTGGCACATTAACCGCCTTTGTAGCTATAAAACCGATGAAAATTACTAAAAGCACTACGAATAGGCATACGCCGCCGAGTAACCAATAACCAAATTTCATATCTTTTTGGTAGGCTTGCTGCTGTTCCTCTGCTCTCTGCACTAAATAACTTTGTGTTTCTTCTAATAGTGTATGGCTTTCTTGGCTAACTGACAAAAATGTCTGCTCATAAAATTGTTCCCGTTCATCGCTATCTAACTGCTGATAGTTTTCGATCATTTCCACTTGCTGTGCTAGTAATGCTTTATACTTTTTCACTTGGTGATTCATCTTTTTATCGATATCTATATTCTCCAATTGACCTATAGGCTGTTCAATTTTTTTAAAGATTGCAGCCAACTCTTGATTAGTACCATTAGAACTAACTAAAAAATCTAATTGTCTCTGTGCCTCCTCTAAGCCGTTCAACCATCCAATAGGTACAAGTCCCTGCGAATAACTTTCACTCGCATGCCATGACATTTTTCGCAAGTAATCTACACTAAATACTCCTAGAAGCACATTTGATAGTACACAAACAATCATTAGAACCAGTAGTTTATCCTTTACCTTAATGTAACGAAAAAATTGCATCATCTTTGGCTCCTTCTCCAACTCTTACCAATAATCATAGTATGAAGATATAAAGCCAGTGTTATGTTTTTGTAAAAATTACTCGAAGAATTTTGCTATCTTCTTAACAAGCAACCTTCCACACATTTCCAGCGTTTTGTATGTATATACACATTTTTACACAGAAGGGGGTGTTTGCATGATGCAACTTAAGAAATTGGATGGGAGTTTAGTTGTTAGTCTATTGTTGCTCGGTGTAATTAGTTGTCTCTTTGTACATTCTGGAAGTGTAGTATTCGAACAATACACAAGTTCTTTCATTATAAAACAAAGTATCTTTTACCTTATCGGTTTTTCAATGATGATTGGTGTGGCTACACTTGATGTTGAACAATTAAAGAAAATCGGTTGGCCATTTTACGGATTAATGGTTTTGTTGACAGTTGGGTTAATTGTGGCACCAGAGAGTATTGCACGTACAGTGAATGAAGCTAAGTCTTGGTATCAGATTCCACTTTTAGGTTCTCTGCAGCCATCAGAATTTTTGAAATTTGCTTTTTTAATAGTTGTCGGTAAGGTCATTGTGGCTCATCAGGAAAAGTATGTACGTCCTTCTTATTTAACAGATTTAGGTCTACTACTTAAAATTGCACTTATTGTTATTCCACCGACACTTGTTGTTTATAAGCAACCAGATACAGGCATGGTTATGTTATATATGGCGATGATTTTACCGATGATTTTCTTTTCTGGCATACAAACAAAATTACTGGTAGCCTTTACGACTATCCCATTGGTCATTGTCAGTACCGTAGTTATTCTTTATGTAAAATTTAATGATTTTTTTACAGAAAAACTACTAGGAAAATTATCTGGACATCAGGTATCTCGTATTTATGGTTGGCTGCAACCTTATGAATATCCCGACTCCTCTTTTCAAGTACGACAAGGATTTTTGGCAATTGGATCAGGAGAAACTACTGGGAAGGGGTACTTAAACAACAATGTCTACGTTCCAGAAAAGCATACGGATTTCATTTTTTCTGCTATTGCTGAGGAATTAGGCTTTGCAGGTGGTGCCTTTGTAATCGCATTGTTATTTTTTGTAATTTATCGTATTGTACTTATCACCGTCCAAGCCAGAGATCCATTTATGACATTAATGGGGGCTGGTATTTCCAGTTTATTAGCATTCCAAATTACACAAAATATTGGTATGACACTCGGACTTTTGCCAGTAACAGGTGTAACACTGCCATTTTTAAGTTATGGAGGTAGCTCTCTTCTATCAAACTTTATGTTAATGGGCATTGTAATGGTGATACATAAATCCTATAACGGTTACATGTTTACTTATAGGAAATAGGAGGAAAATATGGACAGTACTTTAAAAAAGCGCATTTTATTATTACTACTATTAACTGGAGTAGTTTTGCTTATACTGATACTTCGTCTAGCCTTTCTTATGCTGTAATTACCTGTACATTTCCCCTATTAAAAGAAAAAGCTGCCCTTAAACCGTTTTTTGGCTTTAAGAGGCAGCTTTCTATGGTGAACCTTCTTTAATTTCATTTCATGACAACGCCACTATATAATCCAGGTCTACGGTCATCATAAACAGGAATTCTACCTCGTACTTCATCGACGATTGAGAAGTCTACATCAATAACAGCCACTTCTTCGTCCTCTGCACCAACCCACAGTACCTCTCCCCACGGCTGAATAATCATGGATTGTCCATTGAAGTTTTCTACCTTTTTCGCTATACGATTGACCGCAATGACGAAGCATTGATTTTCGATGGCACGTGCTTGTAATAGCGTTTTCCAGTGATCGATGCGTGGCGTTGGCCATTGTGCTGGTACAAATAAGACCTTCGCGCCATCTAATGCATGGGCACGTAACCATTCTGGGAAGCGGATATCATAACAAATTACACCTGCTGCCTCAATATCACCAAGTGCGAAGCGATTCATTTCGTCTCCTGCTTCTAAATATAAATGCTCGTCCATTAAGCGGAATAGATGAGCCTTGTTATATTCTCCGACCTGCACCCCATTGTTATCGAACGTATACATTGTGTTGTAAAACTTATCGCCCTTCTTCGTTGATACTGAGCCTCCAACAATATGTACACCTAGCTCTTTCGCTAAATTTTGTAAAAATAATTTTGTACGCTCGCCATCGACGTCCGCAAGCTCTGGTAATTTTTCAAGCGCATAACCTGTATTCCACATCTCTGGTAGTACAATCATCTCTGCACCAAGGCTTGCGACCTCACGAATCTTTTCCTCTGCTCGAGCAAAATTTTCTTCTACTTTGCCAAAACCTACGTTTAATTGAATACAACCGATTTTCATTTTTCATTCCCCCTCTAGACAATATGTAAAAAAAGTAATACTATTTGCAACATATCTACAATAATTATTATATTCTGAAAAAGGTGAAAGTACATGGAATTCTCTAAAAAACTACAGCAACTGCCAACTCAATTTTTCGCGGCACTTGTGCACAAAGTCAACTCGGCCCTTGCAGAAGGACGAGATGTTATTAATCTTGGACAAGGCAATCCCGATCAGCCTACACCTCCACATATTATCGAAGCCTTACAACAAGCAGCTGAAAACCCGCAACATCATAAATACTCTCCATTTCGTGGTATAGCAGAATTGCGTCAAGCTGCAGCTGATTTTTACAAACGTGAATACAATGTCGACATTGATGCTCAAACAGAGGTGGTCATTCTCGGAGGTACAAAAATCGGCCTTGTTGAACTACCACTGGCTGTTTTAAATCCTAGCGACTATATGCTGTTACCTGATCCAGGCTATCCTGATTACTTATCAGGCGTTGTACTAGGTGATGTTAATTTTGATGTCATGCCGCTTTTTGCGGAAAACGACTTCTTGCCTGATTATAATGCTTTGTCAGACGAAGTAAAAGCCCGTGCCAAGTTACTTTACTTAAACTATCCGAATAATCCCACTGGTGGTACAGCGACACTTGAGTTTTTTGAAGAAACAGTTCGTTTTGCAAAAGAGCACAATATTATCGTATCACATGATTTTGCTTATGGCGCAATTGGCTTTGATGGCAATAAGCCTATCAGCTTCCTGCAAGCTGAGGGCGCAAAAGATGTCGGCATTGAAATGTATACGTTATCTAAGACGTTTAATATGGCCGGCTGGCGTATTGGTTTTGCCGTTGGAAACCCCAAAATTATTGAAGCGATTAATGTTATTCAGGATCATCTATTTTGTAGCCAATTCCCTGCCGTTCAACAGGCAGCCGCTATAGCCCTTACTTCCTCACAGGATTGTACGATAGAGCTAAGAGCAACCTATGAGCGGCGTCGAAACGTTCTCGTTGAAGAAGCCCAACGAATTGGCTGGCAGGTAACAGCACCAAAAGGTTCATTCTTTGCATGGCTTCCTGTTCCATTCGGTTATACAAGTGAGCAATTTGCCGATTTGTTACTCGATAAAGCAGATATTGCGGTCGCTGCAGGAAATGGCTTTGGTGACTATGGTGAAGGCTTTGTCCGTGTTGGCTTACTTGTTAGTGAGGAACGCTTACGTGAAGCCATTATGAGAATTGAGAAATTAAAGTTATTTCATTAGACGACGAACTGTCCAATCAACGTGTTTATACTGATTGGACAGTTTTTCTTATTTATTTATTTATTTGTCGAGGACTCTTTAATCCTTCTTCTAGCGGATAAAATTGAACATGTCCTGTCTCTTCATCCAAACGTCTAAAATGCTGTACGCCCTGCACCTCTGCTAAAACAACATCTGCGGTAATAACTGGACTGCCACCTTTAATCAAATGGCCGCCAGACACACACCCCCATTGATCACTCATCGATCCATGAAAATGCGTTTCATAGATGCCGTCACGCTTACAGACAACGCCAGAACCTTGTATAAATTCAAGCGGCCCTTCCTTTTCAATTATTTCACTAAAGCGTACGTTAATTTTAGCTGTTTCATCTGGTACTAAATAAACAAAGCTACTTTTTAGAAAACTACCGATACAGCTAACAATTGTTGCTGATTCAATTCCATTCTCTTCACATACAGCCTCAATTCCCTCAACAATATCTGTCCCCATTAAAATGCGTGCACTAATAACTCTACCAAATGACCCTACTCCATAATTAACCCTTACAGACATAAAAAAACCTCTTTCCCTGAATAATTATATTCACATATCACTGAGGAGACTTCACGCCCAGCACCATCGTCTTCACAGCAATTTCTATCCTCCAAAAACCTCATTGATTATAATTTAATTTTATAAAATATTAAAAATATTCATTGACTTAATATAACCTATAAATTATATTAGTTCTATCGGATTTACAAAAATACTATAAATCTCTTATCAAGAGTAGCTGAGGGACTGGCCCTATGAAGCTCGGCAACCCCCCTTTTAGGGAAGGTGCTAAATCCTGCAAACGATATCCGTTTGAAAGATAAGAGAGGACATCTTTTCATGAGCCTCTCTTAAGTTTGTAAGAGAGTTTTTTTTATTTTCAAAAACCGATAAAACAATTTTGGAGGTAATTTTTCATGAAAAAGAAAAGCAAATTTTTAGTAGGTTTAGCAAGTCTCACATTAGCAGTGGCATTAGTCGGCTGCGGTAGTAAGGAAGACAGCAAAGGTAATGGCGAGGCTATTAATGAAAATAAAATCGTAGTTGGCGTAACATCTGGCCCACACGAACAAATTGCTGAGGTTGCTGCGAAAGTAGCAAAAGAAAATGGCTTAGAGGTTGAACTAAAATCTTTCTCTGATTACGTTTTACCGAATACTGCATTATCACAAGGTGATTTAGATGCCAACAGCTATCAACATGAACCGTTTCTAGATACTTTTAACAAAGACCATGATACAGATTTAGTGCCTGTTGGAAAAACAATTTTAAATCCAATGGGTGTATACTCTGAAAAATATAAATCATTAGATGAAATTCCTGACGGTGCAACATTTGGTTTGCCAAATGATCCGACAAACGGTGCCCGTGCCTTATTTGTTCTGCAAGAAGCAGGCTATATTAAATTAAAAGAAGGCACTGGCCTGACAGCATCCATTCACGATGTGGAAGAAAACAAAAAGAACTTCAAATTCATTGAATTAGAAGCTGCACAAATTCCAAAGCAATTAAGTGAAGTAGATGTAGCGGCTATTAATACGAACTTCGCACTTGAAGCTGGCATTAATCCTAAAGCAGATTCCATTCTTTTAGAATCTACTGACTCTCCATATGTAAACTACATTGTTGTGCGTGCTGAAAACAAAGAAGACCCAACGATTAAAAAATTCATAGATGCTTATCAATCTGACGAAGTACGTAAATTTATTGAGGAAGAATTCGATGGTTCTGTAATTCCAAGCTGGTAATACAACACGACAAAAGTTACCGTCTAAACGGTAACTTTTTCCTTTAGGAAGGAGAAGTAACATATGATTCAACTACAAAATATATCAAAAGAATTCAAAACAAAAACAGGTACTGTCAAAGCAGTCGATGGCATTAATCTTCATGTGAAAAAAGGTGAAATTCATGGGGTTATTGGCTACAGTGGTGCCGGAAAAAGTACACTTATTCGATGCGTGAATTTGTTAGAACGTCCAACAGCAGGCAAAGTCTTCATTAATAACGTAGATATTACAACCCTGTCATTAAATGATCTTCGCCAAACACGCCAAAAGATCGGCATGATTTTCCAACATTTTAATCTCTTAAAAACGGCAACGGTCTATAACAACATTGCCGTACCGTTAAAGCTACTTGGCTATAACGATACGGCAGTGAAAAATCGTGTGGCCAAGTACGCTGAAATTGTTGGTCTGACAGAGAAATTAGATAGCTATCCAAGTCAATTATCAGGTGGTCAAAAACAACGTGTTGCGATTGCTCGTGCACTTGCACAAGAGCCAGAAATTTTACTAAGTGATGAAGCAACAAGTGCACTCGATCCCGAAACAACGGAAGCCATTTTAGAGCTATTGCTAAAAATTAATCGTGAGCTTGGCATTACGATTTTGCTAATTACGCATGAAATGAATGTTATACAAAAAATTTGCGATGATGTATCGGTTCTTGAAGCTGGTAAAGTCGTAGAATTTGGGAACGCTATTGAGCTATTTGCTAGACCCCAACATCCAACGACTCGAAAATTTTTAAATACTATTTCACAACGGAATTTATCCCCTACGTTAATCGAACAGTTAAATGTTTCAGGTAGTGTCATTCGTTTAACTTTTCTAGGCGAAAGTACAGGGAAACCTTTACTAGCCGAAGTAAGCAAAATTTACGATGTACAGCCTAACATTTTAACAGCCAATATTATTGAATTAAAAAATGGCATTGTCGGTAATATTGTCGTTCATTTACATGGTGAAGTACATATCGTACAAAAAGCACTTACGTTTTTTACAGAAAACGGCGTAGCCATTGAGGATTTGGGAGGCGAACTACATGGATAGCATTCAAAACTTTTTTACAAATTGGTCTGACATTATTGGAAAATCTATGATTGAAACCTTCCAAATGGTTGGTATTTCCCTATTCTTCTCGATCTTAATCGGTATTCCTTTAGGGCTTTTAATTGTTTTAACTCGCCCTGGACAATCCTTTGAAAATAAATTTTTGTATCAACTTGTCAATTTACTCATTAATATCGTTCGCTCTGTACCATTTATCATTTTACTGTTCTTCATCTTACCATTTACGAAGATAATCGTTGGGACAACGATTGGCGTAAAGGGTGTCATTGTTCCACTTGTCATTTATACAGCCCCTTATATTGCTCGTTTAATGGAAACAGCGCTATTAGAGGTGGATGCTGGGGTCGTGGAAGCTTATACGGCAATGGGTATTAAACGTCGTCATATAATTTGGCATGTATTACTACGTGAAGCTCGTCCATCCATTATTTTAGGACTAACTATCGCCACTGTTGGCCTTATCGGAGCAACTGCAATGGCGGGAATGGTCGGAGCTGGTGGTCTAGGTGACTTAGCATATCGTTATGGTCACTTACGCTATGAAGTTGATGTGATGTATGCAACTGTCTTTATTTTAATAATTCTTGTCCAAAGTATCCAATCTCTTGGTAACCGCTTTGCTGCAAAACTAAAAAAAGACTAATAGGAGGATTCGCATGACAACTGAATTATATGTAGAGAGAGCTGGCTATATTGCTACATTAGTGTTAAATCGTCCTGATAAACGTAATTCCTTGTCGAAAGCGATGTTCCAAGCCATTGTAGATAACCTAGAAATTTTACGTAAGGATTCTTCTGTAAAAGTATTAACCGTGCGCGGAGTAAATGACATTGCCTTTTGCTCTGGCGCTGATATTAGTGAATTTTTAGATATTCGTTATGCGGCTGAAAATGCGAAAGCCTACAACGATTTAGCTTTGAAAGCCATTGATGCACTTTATAAATTCCCCCAGCCTACAATTGCGATGATCCAAGGCTTAGCAATTGGTGGCGGCTTAGAACTAGCCAATGCTTGTGACTTCAGATTAGCGACGCCAAAAAGTAAGCTTGGTATTACAGCTGCGAATATTGGTATTGTCTATAACCTTGAAAGTACCAAACGACTGATTAATATTGTTGGTGTTGCCAAAGCAAAAGAGATTTTATATACAGCGAATATCTTTACAGCTGATGAAGGTAAAAACATTGGCTTAATAACGGCATTACATGAACCAGCACAAATTGAAGATGCAACATTACAGTTTGCCCATCATTTATTAAGTAAATCATCTGTTGCCAATGCGGGTAGTAAAAAAATTATCCAAGCAATTGTAGATGGCGAGACCGAAGAAAGCGAAGAACTAGCGCAAATAATTCTTGATTCGTTTAGCTCTGATGATTATAACGAAGGCATTCAAGCATTTATAAATAAAAGAAAGCCCATTTTCAATAAATAAGCGAGGTAGTAAAGATGACAAACACAACAAATGGCGATTTACTATTAAAAAATATTAATGCACAAGCCCCCTTCCCTATTTCCTTTGCTGATTTAGAGAAGGCTGTTGCTGATAAAATAGATGCTGGTCCTTATGGCTATGTGCGCTCTGGTGCAGGTGGCGAACAGACATTACGTAATAACCGCGCTGCCTTCGAAAAATATTCTATTATCCCACGCTTTTTAAATAATGTTTCAACCATCGATACGACGATTGAATTATTTGGAAAAATACATCCAACACCGTTGTTATTTGCACCCGTTGGCATGAATAAAATGGCACATGAGGATGGTGAGCTAGCCGTTGTGCGCGCAGCCAATCGTTTAAAAATTCCCTATATTCAAAGTACGGTTTCCAGTTACGCACTTGAAGATGTTGCGCAAGCAGCTCCGAATGCGACGAAATGGTTCCAATTATATTGGTCTACTAATGAAGAAATTGCTTACAGTATGGCTGCTCGCGCAGAGGCTGCTGGCTTTGAAGCCATTGTCTTGACTGTGGATACAGTGATGCTCGGTTGGCGTGAAGAAGATGTACGTAATCAATTCTCGCCTTTAAAGCTTGGCTACGCACGCGGCAATTATGTCAATGATCCTGTTTTTATGGCCTCTTTACCAGATGATTCTTTTGAATCGTATGTGCAAGGTGTGTTACAAAATGTTTTCCATCCTACATTGAATTGGGAACATGTGCGTGAATTAAAGCGCCGTACAAAATTACCCATTTTGCTAAAAGGTATTTTACATCCTGAAGATGCCAAATTGGCAGTAGACAATGGCATAGATGGCATTATCGTTTCCAACCATGGCGGTCGCCAATTAGACGGTGTCATTGGTTCGCTTGATGCACTTCCTGCAATTATTGAAGTGGTGAAAGGACAAGTCCCTGTAATTTTAGATAGTGGTGTTTATCGCGGTATGGATGCGCTCAAAGCACTGGCTTTAGGTGCTGATGCAGTAGCGATTGGACGTCCTTTCGTTTATGGCCTAGCACTTGACGGACAACAAGGCGTCGAAAAAGTTATGACGAATTTATATGATGAATTAAAAGTTTCAATTGCATTAGCGGGCGCTACATCTGTGAAGGATTTACGCAATGTCACTTTAGTGAAAAATAACGGGGTTGATGGCATATGAAACAAGCATTAGAAGGCTTAAAAGTTGTTGATTTATCACAAGTCCTTGCAGGTCCCTATTGCACAATGGTGTTAGCGGATATGGGCGCTGAAGTCATTAAGATTGAAAAATATCCACATGGTGATGACACACGGTCAATGGGTCCCTTCATTAATGAAGAAAGTCATATGTATATGATGGTCAACCGTAATAAAAAAGGGGTTTGTATTAATTTAAAAACGCCTGAAGGATTAGAATTATTCAAAGAACTCATTCAGTCTGTAGATGTTCTTGTAGAAAATTATCGTCCCGGTGTGACAAAAAAACTAGGTATTGATTATGATACATTAAAAGCCATTAATCCTGGGCTCATCTACTGCTCCATTTCTGGCTATGGACAAACAGGGCCTTATAGTCAAAAAGGTGGCTATGACATTATGGCACAGGGACTTAGCGGTTTAATGCACATGACAGGTGAACCTGATGGCAGACCTGTCAAAGTTGGTTTTGCCGTGAATGATATTGCCGCCGCACAAACAGCTCTACAATCTATATTAATGGCCTATATTTATAAGCTTCGAACAGGTGAAGGACAATATGTGGATGTATCACTTGTAGAATCGGGTCTTGCTTGGACAGTCTGGGAAGCTGCTGCTTATTTCGGTGAAGGGCAATTGCCTGAACGTACAGGTACCGCACACCGTGTATCTGCACCCTATCAAGGCTTTAAAACAAAGGATGACTATATTTTAATCGGTGCTGGCAATCAAAAGCTATGGGAAATTTTCGCAAACAACGTAGTAAATCGACCAGATTGGTTAGACAATTCGCAATTTGCCACGAATTACTTACGTGCGCAAAATGTTAAAACATTAGAAGCTGAAATTGAAAGCGAACTCTTCAAACATAGCGCAACACATTGGTTAGAGCTTTTAGATGAACATGGCGTACCTTCTAGCCCTATTTATTCATATCATCAAACTTTGTATGACCCACATCTTTTACAACGTGGTATGGTACTGTCTTATGATCACCCAATCGCAGGTCCAATGCGTACACTCGGCTTTCCTGCAAAATTCTCTAAAACACCAGGTCAGTTGACAAGTGCCGCACCTACATTAGGTCAACATAATGAGGAGATATTACAGACATTAAATATGACAGATGAGCGCATTCAACAGCTAAAATCAGCGAACGCTATCCATTCCTAATGTCGATTTTGAAGTGCTATCCGTCGTGTCGCGGTTCTATCCGTCACTTCGACCAGGTTATCCGTCACTTTCACGATTTTATCCGCCACTTCAAAAAATTATATGAAAACGGGGCTACTCATAGCTGAGGAGCCCCGCTTTTTTATTGAATAACCCCTAATTCACGACCTACTTTTTCGTAAATCGCTAGTGCATCATCTAACATTTCTTTTGTATGGGCCGCTGTTGGCATATTACGAACACGCCCAGTGCCCTTTGGAACTGTTGGGAACACGATTGATTTCGCATAAACGCCTTCTTCAAATAGACGACGCGAAAATTCCTGAGTAAGCTTTTCCTCACCAATTATACATGGCGTAATCGGTGTTTCAGAATCCCCGATATTAAAGCCTAACTTCGCAAGACCCGCTTTTAAGTAATGGCCATTTTCCCATAGCTTATCATGTAGTTCTGTAGAGTCAATCAGCATTTGAACTGCTGCTGTAATTGCAGCTACATCACCTGGTGGTAACGCTGTTGAGAATAGGAATGGACGAGAACGTACTTTCAGCCAGTCAATTAGGTTTTTCTTACCTGCTACATAGCCACCAACGACACCGATTGCTTTTGAAAGCGTGCCGATTTGGAAATCAATTTCTTTTTCTAAGCCGAAATGCTTCACTGTCCCTTTGCCTTTACCAGTTACGCCTGATCCATGAGCATCATCTACATACGTAATCAAATCAAACTCTTTAGCAATTTCAACGATTTCTGGTAGTTTGGCAATATCACCGTCCATCGAGAATACGCCATCTGTAATGACCATCACTTTATTGTATAAACCTGACTCTGTGGCTGCTTTCGCCTTTGCGCGTAAATCCTCCATATCAGAGTGATTGTAAGCAATGATTTTGGCACGTGATAAACGACAACCATCAATAATAGATGCATGGTTTAATTGATCAGAAAGAATGGCATCGTTTTTATCCATAACACCTGAAATGGCCGCCATATTGCAATTGAAACCAGATTGATATGAAATAGCCGCTTCTGTTCCTTTGAATTCAGCTAGCTTTTCCTCTAGTTTCACATGAAGGTCGAGTGTACCATTAATCGTACGTACAGCCCCAGCACCTACACCATATTTATCCGTTGCTGCTTTTGCAATGCGCTTTAATTCTTCATTCGTCGCTAAGCCTAGATAGTTATTTGAGGATAAATTAATAAGATTCTGACCACGCACCTGAATAACTGGTCCGTTTGCACCTTCTACTGCATCGATTTCATTATATAAGCCTTGATCACGTAAGGCTTTTAGGTTTTCATCTAAAAATGCGTTTAATACTTTAGACAAGTGTATCATCCTTTCTAAGATCAATTACGTCTCGACGTAAATATGTCCGAATTTGTGGTATTGTAACCGTAGTTAGGCCTGCACCAAAGCTGACACGGAGTCGGTAATGTCATAGAACATGACGTTTTTACCGATGCAGGTCAGTTAGCCGTTCGACGAAGTAAGGCTAACAGCTTACAGTAACCTTCCAAAATCCGTGATATCCGCCGGAGGTTTGATATACATTCAGTTGGCTTTGACATCCTGTAAAAAAGGCTTATTTATCTCCTTACCTACAGAAGTGAGGGCTGTTGAATGAAAATCATCTATTCTAGCTCCTAGTGTAGCATAAGCGCACAATTATAATAAATCACTTTGTTAATCTTTCAAATAAAGGTGCCGTTTTTTCACGCCACATGGCAGTCGATAAACAGCGATCCATTAACTGGCGTATCGTGTTTTCCGCCTCTTCGTAACGTGTTGCATAACCCATCGCATCCTGTAATGCAGCTTTGTACTTCACACGAATTTCTTCAATTTTCATTTCCGCTTCCTCTGAAAGGGCGCAATGCTTAGCCATATCAAAAATCTCATCACCTAGTCTTCCGTCCTGTGGCTCATATACATGTGGCTCTGTACTATCAAAAATACAGAAATTTAATTCTGGAATTATCACCATATCGACTGATCCTGCATCCAAACCACACCACACAATTTGTGCATCCAGCCCTCTTGCGTTTGCTTCGTCTGCTAATCCTTTCATTAGCGAAGATTTCCCTGTGCCAGGCTTGCCTTTAATCATCAACCTTCTAGCCAAATTTTTCGTGATGCTTTCTACTGTATTTTGTGCACCTTGAGGCGTTAATGTACCTAGTAATCGGTGTGTACGTATACCGGTTTTATTGAGAGTTATTGACTGAAAAACAGCTGCTTTTAAATTTTCAACTTGATCATTTAAAGCTTGCCAGTCCATATAGCTTTGTGTCACAACCTCCCAATCGTCATGGAGTTTTTTAGCGATTTCAAGCATTGTAATACACTTTTCACGCCATAACTCCCGGTCCCTCATTGCATTAGCAAGTTTTTCACCAACCCCCTCAAGCTGCTCTTCTTCTAAACAATCGTAAAAGGATAGCACGCGATGCTTCGTGCCGAGTAAAGTTGGCTCAATCCCCCACTCCGATGACCATACATATAGACGATTACAACCTCTAACATAAACAGCCTCTACGGTATCTTCTAATAATGCATGTTTAAACCACTCCACTTCAAACCCCTGCTTCACATAAAAGTAACCAAGTTCTTTCATCAATTCTGATCCTTTAAAAGTCGGCGCACCTTGTAGAACATAAACTAGCTCTGCTTCTTCCATCATTTCTTTATATACATGTTTTCTCCCTTGCCCTGTCAATGCGTGTCCAAAATAGTAGGTTACATTTCCGTTCAGTGTCGTTCCCCCTTTGCCTTATGCACTGCATTATATGAAATATCTCTTTAAAAAATGAAAAAACTACTTTTATCTTCATCGCGATAAAAGTAGCTAATTTTCAATAAAACGGCTTCATGCCGTCCATACTGCCGATGCATTTCATTAAAACCTTTCGGCAATACGGCAATGAATATTGCACAATATAGCCGGACGTTAAGGCAATTAATACTGTACCAACACCGACAGGACCACCAAGTAGCCACCCAAGAATCGTAACAAGTACCTCAATCCCCATACGCGCTGTTTTAATAGTCCCGCCAAATTTTTCAACGAGAATCATCATTAAAGTGTCCCTCGGTCCAGCCCCCATATTTGGCGCGATATACATCCCACAGCCAAAACTTAAAACAAACAATCCCATCACAAAATAAGTTATCTGCAATCCATAGATATCCGTTGACGGCAGTAGCCAATTAAACACATCAATAAAAGAACCAATAAGTAGCATATTTAGCCACGTGCCAATTTTTGGCCATTCTCGTAACACCAACGAAGTCGAAGCAACAATCAGTAACCCCGTTAAAATAGACCATGTCCCAATTGTCAAACCGAAGTTTTGAAACAAGCCGACATGCAAAACATCCCATGGGCTCGTTCCGATAATTTTCCCCTTTATAGACATCGTAATACCAAGCGCCATAATCATCATGCCACCGATAAAGAACGTCCAGCGCCATCCAGTAACTTTTCGCATTTCGTAATCCTACTCTCTATGTATGATATTGCTCTAACTGTATCATATTTTCCAGATTATAAAAGAATACTGTTTGGAACTCCAAAGTATTTGAAATTGTTGCAGTTTCCTGAGTAAAGATTGATTGCACTCCGTGTTTGATTGAGAACTAGGCGAGGAGGCTGACTCTTCCAGAGCAGCTACTTCAGTCATCCGAGCGATAGGTTCCGTTTACTTGGGATCATGAGCAAAGAATGCAACCTAGCGTTTCTTTTCATAAAAAAACTATCCACATTATTATTCGTGGATAGTTGTGATTGGAGCAATCTGTGCCTGTGTCACGGCAATCAAATCATCAAGTTGCACATGTATTTGCATGCCTATTTTACCTGCACTGACAATAATATTTCCTTGCTCACGTGCACATGCATCAATGACTGTCGGGTAAAGTTTTTTCATGCCTACTGGCGAGCACCCACCGCGTACATAGCCTGTGTAGCCAAGTAACTCTTTCACAGCAAGCATTTCGATTTTTTTCTCACCAACAACTTTTGCAGCTGCTTTTAAATCCAATTCTTCCGCAACTGGTATAACAAAAACAAAGAGCTTTTGTGCACTTGCCTTTGCCACTAATGTTTTAAAAACATGTGAAACTGGGTGACCAATTTTTTCAGCTACTGACACCCCGTCCACAAGACCGTCTCCCGTTTCATACTCCATAACATCAAAAGGTATTTTTCGCTGTTCTAATAATCTTACAGCATTTGTTTTAGTATGCTTTGCCTTTGCCACATTTAAAATCCCCCATCTACAGCATTAGGCAGTCATTGAAAACATTGAATCATTCCCAGGTTGATAGCCATTTTTCGCCATTTGAATATGAGTAGCATACTTAGCCGCCGCATTTTTAAATGAGCGTGCCTTGAATGCCTCCTCATAACTCTTACCGAAAATTGTATCTGCAAATGGGTCCAATTTCAATTCATTCGAGAAACGTTCTGGTACCTTTACTTCAATAATCTCTTGTACAAAAACAGGTTCTTCCTCAATCAGCTCATGATTATCACCTTTAAAATCATTTACTTTCGTTTGCATTTGCTGTATTTGAGCGTCTGCAAACGCTGCCAGGCGTAAATCTTGGGATGATGGATTAACCGGTGCTAGTGCAGCACTTCTAACTTGCTCTAAAATCTGTAGCGTTTCATCTGGAGCAATGCCAGCATCGTCAGTTATAGCCACTTCCTCATCTGAACTATTAAGCTTCCCCGCTAGTTCGGTCGATTGTGTGTAAGAAAACGTTTCGGTCTTATCACCGCCCACAGCTTTATATACCTGTTCATGCGCACGTACATTTTTTTCTGTTTGCTGTAAGTCACTAATTAGCGCTCGCTGTTGTGGCGTTACTTCCTTCGCCTCTTCTTTATGTTGCTCATATAAATCTTGGTCTTTACGTCCTAATAAGAGACTTTCAAGCTCCAGCAATATAGGATTTTTCTTTGGTTGGAAATACTGTGCATTTTTTCGATAAGCATCCCCGGCCTCTTTTCGCTGTAATATCTTTTTACGAGTATGGTTATTTGCAATACTTTCTTGTCTAATTAAATTCGATAATTTCATATGGTTCACCTCAACTTTTTATCTTAATATGCAAGTTAAATAGTAGATATGACTAAACATTCTATTACTATACATATACCAGCTGAACAGTTTCTGTACACTAATTATCGGAATTTTCTTAATTAAAATCAAGAGTAAGATACTACTAACATCCTAAAGAAATAAATCAATTTCAAAAAAATAAACCTAAAGACTTATGTTTAACTAAATTATTTTCTAATTTCCTACCTCATCTATTACTTTATTGTTTATTATCATTGATATTTATCATGCTAAACACTTGTAAAATAGTGTTTACTTCCCTCTAAAAAAACAGTCCATTGATAAACGGACTGTCTTAACAATTTAAAGTTAGTTTTTGTTCCTAGGTATAATTAGAAGGCATTTATAGGCAAAGTAGCCAACCCATGCGCCGACTGTATTTAATATTAAATCGTCAATATCGGCAGAGCCAACTGTAAAAATAAACTGCACAGTCTCTACCGCAAGACTGGAGAAAAAGCCTAAAATAATTATTAGCCATGCTTTTCGAAATTTCTTCGACAGTAATGGCAATAAAAAGCCCATCGGTGTAAATATCAATAAATTTCCAAGTAAGTTGATTATTATCAAATCTAAATTAAAGTACTGTGAGTAGTTTATATAACGCAAAATTGTTTCAAAAGGCACAAAATTTGTCGTTACTCGCCAACTACTATAATCAAATAAGCCTAATTCGCCTAAAGAATAGTCGCCATGAAAAAAAACGACAACAACATTCACTAAACGATCAATCACTAATTTATAAAACGCAATAAAGGAGTAGACACTAAAAATCACCCAGCCTATAATCTTTACTTGCATATAGTATGTATCAATCCAAGCTCGATAAGGTAATGGTAGTTTGGCATCACCTTGAACATTCGATATATTATTTTTTGTCATGCCTTCACCACCCACTTTCTCTTATCCATACCATATTTTAATATGTTCGCTCGGCCCATGCAAGGGGGTAAATATAGCAAAAAATGCACCCCAGCGTATATCTGGAGTGCTTTCCTATAGCTTAAGAAAAATAACGGTCATAAAGTGAAACTTCAATTAGGCTTTGCCAGTCAGTTGTTCGACACCTAGTAGCCTCGTTGTCCTCTTTCTTTATGCCTTTATACGGGATTTACACCGTGCTTTCGTTGTGAGAACAGCAAATATTTCGACATATATAATTCTAAACGTGTTTCTAATGCCTTACGTAAATCATTCGGCTCAATGACATCATCAATAATAAGCTCTGACGCTAAACGATATATGTCAATTTCCTCTTGGTATTCTTTACGTTTTTCTGCAATAAAGTTTGCCTGCTCTTCTTTTGGAAGTTCTGCAATTTTATTTGCATAGACGGCATTTACAGCTGCTTCTGGACCCATTACGGCAATTTGTGCGTTTGATAGAGCAATACAGCAATCAGGTTCAAATGCTGGTCCCGCCATCGCATATAACCCCGCCCCATATGCCTTGCGTACAATAACTGTTAGTTTAGGCACAGTTGCTTCGCTCATAGCAAAAATCATTTTCGCACCATGACGAATAATACCAGCCTTTTCTACTTGTGTACCAATCATAAAGCCTGGTACGTCTGCTAAAAAAATTAGTGGAATGTTAAACGCATCGCATAATGAAATAAATTTCGCTGCTTTGTCAGCCGAATCGTGGAACAGTACTCCGCCCTTTACACGAGGTTGGTTAGCTATAATCCCAACAGATTGACCATTAATGCGTCCAAGCCCAGTAATTAATTCTGCAGCAAACAACTTCTTTACTTCACAGAAAGAATCTTCATCAATTAGTCGCTCAATTAACTGATACATATCAAAAGGAGCGTTTTGATTTTTTGGAATTAATTCTTCAATCGACTTGTCAAAAGATGCCGGTGGTTTCGGTTCCGCCACTTTACTGCGCTCTGCATAGTTATTCGGGAAATAGCTCAAATATTTGCGTGCATATGCGATGGCTTCCTGCTCTGATTTTGCCAGTACATCTCCACAACCAGATACAGAACAATGCATCTTAGCACCGCCCATTGTTTCTAAATCTACTTTTTCTCCAATGACCATTTCCGCCATGCGTGGCGAGCCCAAGTACATCGAAGCATTGCCCTCAACCATCACTACAATGTCACAAAATGCCGGAATATAAGCCCCTCCAGCTGCAGAAGGACCGAACAATAGGCAAATTTGCGGTACTTTGCCCGAGAGCTTTACCTGATTATAGAAAATACGCCCTGCCCCGCGACGCCCTGGGAACATTTCTAACTGATCTGTAATGCGCGCACCTGCTGAATCGACTAAATATAATAATGGGCAGTTTAGCTTCTCAGCCGTTTCTTGTATACGAATCATTTTTTCTACAGTTCGTTTCCCCCAAGAGCCTGCTTTAATTGTGGAATCGTTTGCCAAAATACATACTGTGCGACCGTGAATTTTACCAATACCTGTAACTACACCATCTGCTGGTAAATCACCTGCTAAACAGTTAGCATACAAGCCATCCTCTGATTGGAGACCATCATCTAATAATAACTCGAGTCGCTCACGTACGAATAACTTACCTTGTTGTGCATTTTTTTCGTGATATTTCGGCAATCCCCCTGCTAAAATTTGTTCTTTCATTGTATTTGTCGTATTTTCTGTCGATACGTTGCTCATGTCCAATTCCTCCTTTTGCCCAATTCATTACACCTATGCTCACCACAATCGAAATGCGAGACATTAATGAATCAAAGTACATTACTGTCCCAAATATTGTGGCGCTCGCTTTTCCTGGAAAGCAAGCAAGCCTTCCAAACGGTCCTCCGTTGGAATAAGCGCACTATATGCAAGAGATTCAATTTTCAAGCCAGTTGCTAAATCTACTTCAATACCTTGATTAATAGCAATTTTCGCCTGCATAAGAGATAACGGCGCATTTTTCGTCATTTCGAGCGCAAGTTGCTGTGCCTTTTCCTGTAGCTCATGGCCGTCAAATACATACTCTACTATGCCGTAGTCCTTTGCTTCCAATGCGTTTAATCGACGTGCTGTATATATTAATTCCTTCGCTTTTCCGATGCCAATGAGGCGCGGTAAACGTTGTGTGCCTCCTGCTCCCGGGATAATACCTAGTGATGTCTCAGTAAGACCTAATTTTGTGTGTGCGGCTGCCATACGTAAATCACAAGCAAGGGCCAACTCAAGTCCACCACCAAATGCAACACCATTTAACACAGCAATTACTGGTTGTGCCAAAGCTTCTACTTTCGCAACTGTCGCACCAATTAAGTGTACAATTTGTTTTACTTGGCGGTCAGTCATGCCTTTACGCTCTTTTAAATCTGCCCCTGCACAAAATGCCTTTTCTCCTGCGCCGGTTAGCAATACAACACGCACTGCCGGGTCTCCGTTCACTTGATCCAGCATAGTTCCAAGTTCATTCAATAACTGTACGGACATTGCATTTGCTGCTTCAGGTCTTGATAGCGTGATGAGTCCTATGTTACCTGCTAATAATTCAAAACGAACAAGTTGTGTCATAGCACATTAGCACTCCCTTCATTACGGACAATTGCCATTTGTTTAGACGCAACTGATTTCCCTAGCTTTTGTTCAATGAAATATGCCGCTTTTAACAACAAACTCATGTCCACTCCCGTTTTTATATCCATTCCATCTAATAAATACAATACATCCTCTGTGGCAATATTGCCTGATGCCCCTTTTGCGTAAGGACATCCACCAAGTCCACCTAGTGCACTATCAAATTTTGTAATCCCCATTTCTAAGGATTTCATGATATTTACAAGTGCTGTACCACGCGTATCGTGAAAATGCATGGCAAATTTTTGTGCTGGATACCTTTTGAATAGCTCTTCTAAAAGTGACTCTACTTGTGTCGGTACACCAACGCCGATTGTATCGCCTAGCGAAATTTCATCAACGCCCATTTCTAATAATTTATCTGTTACTCGTAAAACCTTTTCTGGCTGTATGTAGCCTTCATATGGGCATCCGATTACCGTTGAGATGTAACCACGTACGCTTTTATGCTCAGCTTTCGCTGCTGTTACTACTTCCTGTAGTATAGGAAATGTTTCAGCGATTGTTTTATTGATATTATTTTGATTATGGCTTTCACTTGCAGACATAAAGACGTTCACTTCATCAATATCAGCCTGCAATGCACGTTCTAAGCCACGCATATTGGGTACAAGTGCCGCATATGTTATATCTTTTTCTCGCTTGATGGCTTGCAATACCTCTACCGCATCCGCCAATTGAGGAATCCATTTTGGATGGACAAATGACGTTACCTCAATATAATTTAATCCCGTCTGACTAAGTAAATTCACTAGCTGTATTTTATCTGCAGTAGCAATGTGTATTTTTTCATTTTGCAAACCGTCACGGGGACCAACTTCCTTTAACGTTACATGCTTCGGTAGCTGCATACAGAAGCCTCCTTATTCGATTTCTAAAATATCGTCATCTACGTTAATGAAATCTCCCTCATTGGCTACAATTTTTGACACAACGCCGTCTTCTTCTGCAGCAATCGGAATCTCCATTTTCATTGATTCTAAGATTGCTACATCTTGCCCTGCTGTTACTTTCTCGCCTTCTGCTACTACGATCTTCCATACTGTTCCTGCCATACTTGCTTTAACCATTGCCATCATAATCCCTCCAAATAATTGATAGTGAACAGGCTACTCCTAGAATCAACCTGGAATGTTCCCCATCCTCTTGTTTAAACTTTGTATGCATTTGCGCCGCCGTACACAGCGTACGATTCTCCGCTCTGCATATAAATCGTTCTTATTTACCTTTAACGCCATACGGCATGAGGCGCAAATGCTGTAGAGAAGCCCTTCATTCAAGTATCGTTATTTTGTTTCCGTTAGTTGCGGTAAATAATATTCCTCTACGAACTTAGTCGTTGTATTTCCTTGTAAAAACTGCTCATGGGTTACAGTTTTCAAGAGCATCGAAATATTAGTTTGGATGCCTTCTATTTTATACTCTTTAAGTGCTTGAATAAGTCGCTCACACGCAATCATGCGTGTTTCACCCCAGACGACTAATTTACTAATCATTGGATCATAAAACGGCGTCACCATTGAGCCAGTTTCTACTCCGCATTCATGACGAATGCCTTCCCCAGTTGGCAACTCAAGTGCTGTAATCTTACCTGGGGATGGGAAGAAAGTCGTTGGATTCTCTGCATAAATTCGTACTTCTATTGCATGCCCCTTTTTTTCAATGCTGTCACGCGTAATGGTTAATGGCTGCTTAGCTGCAACTTTTAATTGTTCCTCTACTAAATCCAACTTCGTGATCTCTTCGGTCACTGGATGTTCAACTTGTAGGCGTGTATTCATCTCTAAAAAATAAAAATTTTGCTCAGCATCTACCAAGTATTCAATCGTACCGGCATTGACATAGCCTATATGTTTGACTGCCTGTATAGAAGCTTCTAACATACGCAGCCGTGTTTCTTCTGAGATGAATGGAGATGGTGCCTCCTCCACTACTTTTTGATTGCGCCTTTGAATAGAGCACTCCCGTTCAAATAACGGCACAACATTACCCGCATGATCAGCGATAATTTGCACTTCCACATGATGGGGATTCGCAATAAATCGTTCCATATACATCGTGCCATCACCAAAAAACGATTGTGCGCGTTTTTGATTACCTTCGAAGGCTTTCGCTAACTCGTCGTCATTTTCCACGAGTTGCATACCGATACCACCGCCACCAGCAGAAGCTTTCAACATAATGGGATATCCTAGACGGGAAGCAATTTCAATAGCTTCAGCACTATCTTGCACTGCTGTTTCTACACCTTCTACAATGGGTACACCTGCCGCTTTCATCGTCTTTCTAGCTTCTAATTTACTGCCCATTGACGCAATAACATCGGCACTCGGTCCAATAAAGACTAGGCCTTCTTCTGTACAGCGTTGAGCAAATTTAGCGTTTTCCGATAATAAGCCATAACCAGGATGGATGGCTTCAGCACCACTTTCCCTTGCTACTTCAAGAATACGTTCCATATTTAAATAGCTTTGTGCTACAGGTGGCTTTCCAATACAAAATGCTTGGTCTGCCTCCCTAACATGTAAACTTTCAGCATCCGCTTCTGAATAAACAGCAACAGTCTGAATATTCAGTCGTTTACATGTTCTAATAATACGTCTAGCTATTTCACCACGATTGGCAATTAAAATTTTCTCAAACATTTTTCTGCCCCCTTTTACTTCACCGTTGCAGCAAAGCCCTCACGTAATTTAAATTTTTGTACTTTTCCTGACGCTGTCATTGGATAGTGCTCAATAAAGAATATATACTTTGGAATTTTATGTTTCGAAATTTTATCTCTACAAAAATCTCGAATTTCATCTTCTGTTACCTGTTCACCTTCACGTAAAATTATCCATGCAGCCGCTTCCTCCCCATAAACTGGATCAGGTACGCCTGCCACCTGTACATCAGAAATTTTCGGATGAGTGTAAAGAAATTCCTCAATTTCACGTGGATATAAATTTTCACCACCACGGATAATCATGTCCTTCAAACGACCAGTTACTCGGACATAACCTGCTTCATCCTTCGTTGCCAAATCACCTGTGTGAAGCCAACCTTTCTGATCGATAGCAAGTTTTGTTTCCTCAAGATTTTTGTAGTAGCCCTTCATTACGTGATAGCCTCTAGTACAGAGCTCACCTTGCTCATTTGGAGCTGCTTCCTCATCTGTGCCAGGAACCATGATTTTCACTTCTAGACTTGGTAATGCACGACCAACTGTCTCGACTTTTAAATCGAATGGGTCATCTGCTCTCGTTTGTGTAATAACGGGTGAAGCTTCGGTTTGCCCATAGCAGATTGTCACATCTGTCATCCCCATTTTGTCAATAACAGCTTTCATGACTTCGATTGGACAGTTAGAGCCGGCCATTACACCTGTGCGTAATGATGATAACTCATATGACGAAAAATTCGGTAAATTCAATTCACTGATAAACATCGTCGGTACGCCATGTAACGCTGTACATTTTTCTTTCGCTACTGTTCGTAACACTTCCGTAGGTGAGAACTCCTGTACTGGCACCATCGTCCCCCCGCTTGTTGTAATCGCTAATGTACCAATGACGCAGCCAAAGCAATGGAAAAATGGAACAGGTATACATAAGCGATCTTCGTAGGTTAATCGCATGCATTCAGCAATATTTAATGCATTATTCACTAAGTTATAATGCGTTAACATTACGCCCTTTGGAAATCCAGTTGTCCCTGATGTATATTGAATATTAATGACGTCATCATAATGTAGCGTTTGCTGTCTTTGATGTAATTGTTCTTCTGTCACTTGTTCAGCAGCAGTTAATACATCTGACCAATTGAGCACACCAGGGTATTTCGTATTGCCAATTAAAATAACATTTTTCAATAAAGGTAGTCGCTTCGATTGTAAATTACCTGGTTCACAATGTTCTAGCTCCGGACATAACTCTTGCAGTGTATTGATAAAAGAATGGTCTCGAAAATTTTCAATTAAAATAATCGTTTTTGCATCTGATTGCTTTAATAAATATTCCAATTCATGTGCACGATAATTTGTGTTTACAGTGACAATTGGGGCACCCATTTTTCCTGTACCAAACTGTAGCTGCACCCATTCAGGTACATTTGTTGTCCACACAGCAATATGGTCTCCCTTTTCAATGCCAAGGGACATTAATGCTCTAGCAACTAAGCGACTTTGGTGATTTAGCTCCTCATAAGTCATTCGCAAATCTCTATCTGCATACACAAGTGCTTCACGTTTCGGATACTTTTCAGTTTGTTCATCTAGCAACTGACCAATTGTTTGATACACCAGTTGTGCCATGAAAATCCCCCTTATATGTGCTATTTACTTATTAACAGCCTATTAGACGAGAAATAACAAGTCTTTGAATCTCTGATGTACCTTCACCAATTTCCATTAATTTAATGTCACGCAAATGACGCTCTACGTCATATTCCTTCATATATCCTGAACCACCATGAATTTGAATTGCTTGATTGCAAGTACGGAAACCCATTTCTGAAGCAAATAATTTTGCCATCGCTGCTTCTTTGCCAAATGGTTTCTTTTGATCCTTTAACCATGCTGCCTTATGTACTAACGTACGAGCAAGCTCTATTTCCATTGCCATGTCAGCTAATTTAAACTGTATTGCTTGTAATTTGGAGATAGGTGCCCCAAATTGTTCGCGTTCTTTTGCGAATTGCAATGCTTTTTCATAGGCTGCCTGCGCGATTCCCACTGATAACGCTGCGATAGAAATTCGTCCCCCATCTAAAGTATTTAAAAATTGGCTAAATCCACGTTTTTCATCACCTAATAGATTAGTCCTTGGTACACGGACGTTTTGTAATACAATCTCACATGTATTTGAGCCACGCACACCCATTTTGTCATAATTACAGTTGATTGTTACACCAGGTGTATTAGTCGGTACGATAATAGACGAGATAATTTTTTTACCATCTTCGCGTTTACCTGTTACTGCAGTCACGATAATTTGACGGGCATGACCTGCATTCGTAATCCAACATTTTTCACCATTAATGACATAATCATCACCATCAACCACCGCTGTTGTGCGTGTGCCTCCAGCATCAGAGCCTGCATTGGGCTCTGTTAAACCAAATGCCCCCAGTGTTTCACCCTTCGCTAAAGGAACAAGCCATTCACGTTTTTGCTCCTCTGTTCCAAAATTATAAATTGGCGAAGCACCTAAGCTAACTGCAGCTGCATAACTTAACCCTGTTCCCCCACACGCGCGACCAATTTCTTCAACAGCAATTGCATAAGATACCGTATCTCCACCTGAACCACCGTATTCTTCAGGAAACGGGATACCCAATAAGCCTAGTTCTGCCATTTTTTCAAAGCTTTCTATTCTCATTGTGGAAGTTTCATCTACTTCACGCGCATAAGGTTTAATTTCTTTTTCTGCAAAATCACGAACCATGTCTCGAATCATCACTTGCTCTTTTGTTAGTTCAAAATTCATTCCAAGTTCCCCCTAGTTTTAAATTCGCCATAGCAGATTTTGTTAAGATTACAATTGCTTAAATCTGTACCGACTAGTCGGTTTGTATTACTAATTAATAAAACCAGTCCCTGTAGCTGGCTTCACCTCTACCATAAATTGAATTGCTTCTTCCATAGCTTGTTCAGTGACGATTGCACGTAATATCATATCCGTAAAGACTTCCGTAATTTCATCCATAGTCAATGGCCCTGTTTGTTTAAACCATTTATATGTCCAGTTAATCATCCCAACAATGGCCATTGTTACAATCGTACACGGCAATTCCGAACGAAAATCATTTGTCGCCTGACCTTCAGCAATAACTTTCTGTAAAATATCCCGATATTGGTCACGTTTTTTATGAATAAGCTCGCTGTACTCTTCTGGTAGCGAACGACTTTCTTCATAAAATACAATTATATGTGCCTGATACACATCAAACACTTGTGACAGCGTATGAACCATTGCACATAAACGTGTAATCGGTGTGTTGTATTGATCGTAAGCTTCCTGTGATTTCTTTATAACATAGGAAATAAACACATCATGAATTTCATACAACAATTCATCCTTTGATTTGAAATTATGATAAAACCCACCTTTTGATGCACCAATATATTCGACAATTCGGTCGACAGTTACACTGTGGTAGCCATCTTGCTGAAACAGTACTACAGAAGCGTCTACAATTCGTTGTTTTAATGTTTTCTTTACCATAGGCATCCATCATCCTCTTTATGACTCTACTCCATCATCCCCTATAATCAGGAAATAACTTTTTACTTATTTTACCTAATTATAAAAATACTATGACACCATTAATATAGCATTCTCAAAAAAAGGTGTCTAGCATTAACAAAGGAATTAAAAGTAATTACGAGAATTTACTTTACTTAATGTAGAAATAATTACATCACTTAAATTCCGTATGATACTTATCTTTATATAATATCTTTCAATAGCTCAATATAATTTCTCTTTTTAGCTATAGAAATTTACTTTGTGTCAATTATTACTCATATACATTATATGTATGAATTCCATTAAGCTTTCATGCACCCATTTTCGCAATAAAAAAAGAGGCTTCTTAAAGTCTATTTTCTTGGGTCTAGCATGTGTTATTGAATTTTTGATACACAATTTCGATTTAATAGACCTACAACTACTTAGGACACCATTAAATTTTCTAGCCATAAAGAAGGGCACCCATCAACCGTTCGTCTTCCTGCTCAGCAATCGGCAAATCCATCGTAAAAATTGAATAGACCAGTATAATGAGAATAATCTCCTTAAATAAGGTATTACCATTACTATTATATAAATAATATTTTTTACATTTAATTACAATGTTAAAATAGTAAGATTCACCATATAACACTACCGACCATCGGATTTGCCTCTTTCTTGTTCATTTAGGTCAATATGATGTTGGTCACTTAGGCGACGCCATAGGACGTGGCTCTCTTAGTCTACGTTCCTCAATAATCGGCTGATGGTAAACATTCCATCTAGTAAGTTCCGTATTACAGGCGCTTAAGCCCTTTCTACAAACAAGAGATTAAGCGCATTGTGTATTAGTCTCTTTGTGTCACTACATTCAGGTCGTTGAATGAATGCTGCACTAGTGCACTCTGTTACGGCTTGCTACCTCCATGCGAAGTTACATCTGATAACGCACGTAAAATAGCTTTTGTAATAATATCTACACCTGTTACAAGACGTTCTCTATTAAATGTCATGTTTGGATGATGTAATCCTGGTGTAACTCCACAGCCTAGTCCAAGCATCGTAGCTTTGAGCTCTGGTTTTTCATACGTATAAAAATGAAAGTCTTCCCCGCCTGGTGTAACAACTGGTGATGCGCACGCTGTATGCCCAACCACATCAATAATCGCTGCACGCATATGTTCCAATGCCTCATCATGCACTAGTGCAGCGACAATATGAGCAGCTACTTGCAGGTCGATCTTTGCACTATACATTACCTCTACAGATGCCTTTACACGTTCAATACCTTCTGTTAACGCATGCATCACTTCATTCGTTTGTGCTCGCGCATCAATACTAAATGTTGCTTTTCCAGGAATAATATTAGCGGAAGTGCCTCCTGCATTAAATTGTGTCATTTTAGCCGAAGCCGATACATTCGGATCTGTCCAAATTTTTTGTAGCCCTTCTACAATTGCTGCCCCTACCTCAATCGCATTAATGCCAAGTTCAGGCCATGCACCGTGTGCCTGTTCTCCGAAAATGGTACCCGTAAAAAGCTTCGCCGCTCCATGATACAGTGCTGGTGCATACGTTCCATCCTGTAATTCTTTAAGTGGACGAACATGAACCCCGAACAAGTAGTCCAAGTCATCAATAATACCTTTTTCGACTAATGCACGAGCACCCTCTGCCTTCTCTTCTGCCGGTTGAAAAAGGATACGCACTGCACCAGGAAGTGCTGGCTCCATGCCCTTTAAAAGTAATGCCGTCCCAATAGCCATCGTCATATGGCCATCGTGTCCACAAGAATGATTTGCCTTAAAAACACCGTCTACTTCTTGCCAAAGCGCGTCTATATCTGTTCGAAAGCCTACCTTTGGCGTTCCTTTACCAATATCAACATAAAGCCCCGTCATATCGTCGAACATTTGTGGATCCAAATTGGCTTCCTTCAGTAAATTTGCAATGTATTGTGTCGTTTGCTGTTCCTGCCAACTAATTTCTGCATGCGCATGTAAATGTGAAAAAATTTCAGCCATTCTTGGCTGTAAACTTTGTAAAACCTTATTCATTTTATTCAACTCCATCGATTTCATAAAAACGGGCTTTTCAAAAAGTTCTTGCTTTAATTTCAACTAATTTTGCAAACTACTACTGTTGCCTATATGTGCATCGTAACCTCTCGCTGCAATTGTGTATATCCCGATAATCCAATTGCATAGCAAATCGAATAACTGTCGTTTCGCTTACCCCTGCTTGCCCCCAACATTTGTAGCTGAGTGCCTACCAACAAACTGCTAATTGTAAAAATAAAGGTTGCTACTTTTTGTTGGCTTTTTGAAATTGTATGAAATATTTCTTGCATGATATGTAATATTGACCTATTATCCACCAAATTGAAGTGCACCCTTTTTTCATTTGATTTTCCGAAGAATATACATATTTTTCCATGTTACATGGCCTAGCATAGTAATTTTCACGCTTCAATATTTTTTCTGAAATTTCTGTTTTTAAGTTTTTTTCTAACTGAATATAAGATAGCGCCAACTACGATTACGTAATGACGTAAGAAACGTTCTGGTCAAATGACAGCAATATTTGAAAACTTCCCTACAATTAGATCAATTCAGCTACTGAATAGTCTCCTGAAGAATCAAAATATATTGGAGATAAAATCGCTCGTCATCATAATTCAATAACCTCGTATTTTCTATCTCTATTCAAACAATACGATAGTAATTTTCATGATATGTATAGGAATTTTAGATTCCATTCTAAATCGTGTCTTCAGCATAATAATTATTATTATGATTTCGATATGCTATATTAAACACAAGGATTTATGAAAGGATGTTATTTATGGCTAAAAGTGTAGTACTAGCTGAAAAACCCTCAGTAGCTCGCGATATCGCGCGTGTGTTGAATTGCAATAAAAAAGGAAATGGTTATCTTGAAGGAGATAAATACATTGTTACATGGGCTCTAGGTCATCTTGTAACGTTAGCTGATCCAGAAAGCTATGATGTGAAATATAAAACATGGAACTTAGAAGATTTGCCAATGTTACCAGAACGTCTTAAATTGACGGTTATTAAACAATCAGGTAAACAATTCAACGCTGCAAAAGTTCAATTAACACGTGGTGATGTAAATGAAATCATCATTGCGACTGATGCTGGGCGTGAAGGTGAGCTTGTGGCACGCTGGATTATCGAAAAAGCGAAGGTAAATAAACCAATTAAGCGACTGTGGATATCATCTGTAACAGATAAAGCGATTAAAGATGGTTTTGCTAATTTAAAGCCTGGTAAAGCATACGAAAATTTATATCATGCAGCAGTAGCACGTTCTGAGGCAGATTGGTATTTGGGGCTGAATGCAACAAGAGCGCTCAGTACAAAATATAATTCTCAATTAAATACAGGACGTGTGCAAACGCCTGTCGTGGCAATTATCGCGAAACGTGAAGATGAAATTAAGCACTTCAAGCCACAAACATATTACGGTATTGAAGCACAAACAGCTGATAAGCTAAAACTAACTTGGCAAGATAAAAACGGTAATAGTCGTAGCTTCGATAAAGAAAAGGTCGATGCAATCGTTAAAAAGCTTGGCAGCAAGGATGCTCTTGTAACTGATATTGATCGTAAACCTAAAAAGATGTTTTCTCCAGGACTTTATGACTTAACAGAGCTACAACGTGATGCGAATAAAATCTTTGGATATTCTGCAAAAGAAACGCTGAACATTATGCAAAAGCTGTATGAGCAGCATAAAGTATTAACGTACCCTCGTACAGATTCACGTTATATCTCATCCGACATCGTTAGTACCCTTCCTGAGCGTTTAAAAGCGTGTGGAATTGGCGAATATCGTTCTTTAACAAACAAAGTCTTAAACAAACAAATAAAGGCTTCTAAATCGTTTGTAGATGATAGTAAGGTATCAGACCACCATGCCATCATTCCAACCGAGGGTTACGTGAATTTCTCTGCGATGACCGATAAGGAGCGAAAAATCTATGACCTTGTTATCAAACGGTTCTTAGCCGTTCTTTTCCCTGCTTTTGAATACGAACAGCTTACATTGAATGCAACAATTGGCGATGAGAAATTTGTTGCGCGTGGCAAAACAATTATCAACGCTGGTTGGAAAGAAGTGTACGAAAATCGATTTGATGATGACGACCAAGGTGAAGATGTTAAAGAACAAATCCTTCCTCGTCTAGAAAAAGGACAAACATTAAAAACAAGACTAATTGCACAAACGTCAGGGCAAACAAAGCCACCTGCACGCTTCAATGAGGCGACCTTACTATCTGCAATGGAAAACCCTGCGAAATACATGGAAACAAGCGATAAACAGCTTGCAGACACGTTAAAATCTACTGGCGGACTTGGTACGGTTGCCACTCGTGCAGATATTATTGAAAAGCTATTTAATTCATTCGTGATTGAAAAGCGTGGTAAAGACATTCATATTACATCAAAAGGTCGTCAGCTGCTTGATTTAGTACCAGAAGAATTAAAGTCCCCTGCTACGACAGCCCAGTGGGAGCAAAAGCTAGAGCAAATCGCGAACGGTAAACTAAAAAAAGAAACCTTTATCAATGAAATGAAAAATCATACAAAAGAAATCGTTTCTACTATCAAATCTAGTGATAAAAAATATAAACATGACAACATCTCAACAAAATCGTGCCCAGATTGCGGTAAACCAATGCTTGAAGTGAATGGCAAAAAAGGCAAAATGCTTGTGTGCCAGGATCGCGAATGTGGTCATCGTAAAAACGTAGCTCGTGTCACAAATGCTCGCTGTCCACAATGTAAGAAAAAGTTAGAACTTCGTGGTGAGGGCGATGGTCAAATTTTCGTATGTAAATGTGGTCATCGTGAAAAGTTATCTGCATTCGAAGCCCGCCGTAAAAAAGAAGGCGGCGGTAAAGTAGACAAACGTGCTGTACAAAACTATATGAAACAGCAGAATAAAGCGGAAGAGCCAATTAATAACGCCTTTGCAGATTTATTAAAAGGACTAAAGTTTGATGAATAGGTGGATTAAATATTAATAAAAAAACATGTAGCCCATACTGACGATAAAAGGTATTCGGAATGTGATTATTCCGAATACCTTTTGATATTTTATCACAAATAGTAATACCAAATAGCCCCTATTAACGACAGAAGTAAGCTACGAGCAACTATTTTTACTATTGGATTTGGCCATGTCTAATTAGCTGCTTCTTAAAATTCATAGCAGTAAAAGTAAGCATCGCCTGCAAGCCATGCCCGCGAAAAGCGGCCGCCGTAGCGGCAATCAACGGGTTCATACAAACTCTATTTTTTGAATTTGTCTACATCAGTTAGACATGCCAGATTGTAGACAAAAGTTTTCGGGCATGCTGACCATACCCGAAAACTTGTTAATTGGATTGCCCTCTTTAAGTCAAATTACTAAAACTGAACACTTGTAATTACTCTGTTATCCCCATTGCATCTAACATGGTTGTGAATTTTGCCGAAATCTCATTGTATTCACTATCCTGCTCTGAGCTATTAACAATGCCAGCTCCCGCAAATAATGTAATATCCTTATTATTTATTTCAGCACAACGAATGGTAATTACCCATTCCCCGTCACCTTTACTGTCCATATACCCAACTATACCTGTATAAAAACCTCGGTTAAATGGCTCTGTTTTCTGTATAAAGTCTAAAGATTGTTTTTGTGGCGCTCCACATATTGCAGGTGTGGGGTGTAACAATTGAGCCAAATCCAATGCATCCATCGTATCATTTTTAACTTTGCCTTTGATAACAGTAGATAAATGAATCATTGTATCTGTATAAAGGATTGCTGGCTTGTCATTGAATTCCATATCACTTAAATAAGGGCGTAATGTCTCACACATATAATCCACAACGATTTTATGTTCATGCAAATCCTTTTCTGAGTTAAGCAATTCTTTTTCTAAATCGGTATCTTTTACCTTATTAAACGTTTGTTTGCGTGAACCAGCTAATGGATTAATCGTGACACTATTTCCTTCCTTTTTAACGAGCAACTCTGGACTTGCCCCAATAAGGTTTTGGAAGTCATCCATACCAATTGAAAAAATATAGCCTTGTTTATTTTTATATATTAAGTTTTTTAACCATGAAGAGATTTGCGGCTCAGTTTCTAAATGGAAGTTTAATGTTCTTGCCAGAACTACTTTTTTAAATTGCTTATCATTAATACAATGAATTGCATTTGACACCATGGCGTTAAATTGCTGTCTATCAGGCATAACTTTACTATGTTCTACAGTCAAGGGCTGAGAAGCTATTTGTAAGTCATCTATGAAATCAGACTTATGATAATACGCAAGTTTTTTTGGAACAATAATTGTTGCTTTAGAACGTCCATCAAATGGAATCGCCCCAATAATCATTTGATTGTTATATTGCTTTTGTAAGCCTCTTATTTCTTCTTTGAACTTTGAAGGATCTTTATATTCTATAGTCAATCTTTTGTGTCCCACTTTACACAACAACAGTTTTTCAGGTGTCTTAAATAAGGTATCCTGATTTTGAAAATTCTGAAGGATTTCAGAAAGTTTTATTTTTTCCATAGTTTTCAACTCACTTATTTGAAATAGTTATTATCTGCTTCTTCTATTAATAGGTTCTGTCTGATATTCACTACATTTATTTTCATCTGTATATTACTAACGAGAGACAGACGGTATAGATTATCAACGATCATTGAATGACAACATACATCCCCTACCGCTGTTTTAATTTGCTGATTTTTGAGAGAAAAACTTACTTCTGCCAGGTTCATATTTAAGCCCACACCCAGCATTTTGGCATAAGCTTCTTTTAATGTCCAAATGGTATAAAAATAATCTAGCTTTTCTTCTTCTAATGTGAATTTATTGAATTGTGCTATTTCTTGTTCACTCATAAAATAGTCAATACAGTCAAACTCAATTGGCCTTAAACATTCAATATCTATACCAATAAAACTCCCTACTGAAACAGCACCTACAAGATAATGACCCGTGTGTGATATATTAAAATGAAGGTCAGCATAGCCTGGTAATTTTACATACGGCTTTCCATAGGGGCCAAATTCAAATTGAATTTCCTTGCATCCCGTTTCCTTAAAGAGAATATAGCGCTTAAAAAAATCAGAATCATGATTACTGCTATCACTTGTTCTATATAAATAGACATTTATGGATTGAAGTAAGTTGGTCATAATGCGTTGACGCTATGATGAATGATGCTGTCTTCAATTATTTTTAAATACTTGTTACCTAATTCATAAAAGAAAAAGTGACCACCCTGAAATTTTTGAATAGAAAATTCATTATGCGTCATCTCTTGCCACTGTAGTATATCTGTCTCAGTTAAATCCATATCATGCTCTCCGTAATGAGCAATAATCGGCGTGTTCAATTTCTGTCCATTATAGGAAAAAGACTCATGCAAGATATAATCATTTTTTATAGAGGGGATAACAAAATTAATAAATTCTTGATTTTCTAATAATTGTTGTGGCGTACCACCTTGTCGATGTAACTCCTGTATTAAATAATGATCTGCCATCGTTGAATGATATCGATCCTTGCCTTCACAATGAGGTGCTTGGCGACTTACCACGACTAAAAGTTGAAGTTCTATGTCTGTAAAATTTTCAAGATAGTGAGCGACTTCAAATGCCATTGCGGCACCCATGCTATGTCCGAGTAAGACTACTTTTCTATTTTTTGAAATACTTTCAATGGCTTTTGCCATTTTCACACCTAATTCAGTAATGTTTAAAATGGGTTCTTCAATTCTTCGTGTTCCTTTCCCTGGTAGTTCTACACCATAAACATTTACTTGCTTACATTCTGACACCCAACCTTTAAAATTGGAGGCTGATCCACCAGCATGATGAAAGCAAAATAAATTAACTTCACGCAGATTATCACGTGAGAATGGAAACCATACTTTCCTATCCATTACAGCTTCCTCCTTCTATTTTTTCTAGCACAAATAATCGCTGCCCTAGCGGATATAATTTATGTCCTTTATCCGGTTGAATAGACATACATTTGAATCCCACTTCATTAAATATTTCCAACCACTGTGAAGTCGTTAAAAAAGTAGAGGATGTCCCTTTTCTTTTATCATCAGCAGGCTCCATCATAAATACTTGTGAAATTAATATTTGTAACGATTCACCATCTGCTTCTGTTAGTAAGACCATGCCATCATTTTTTAATAACAATTTCAGTCTTAATAAAACCTCTTTTGTATTTTTGACATTATTTAAAACACCCGCTGCTAGAATAATGTTTTGAGAATCATTCTCAATTAATGACATATCTGTCTCGTTTTCTATATCTAATTTCATATAGTCCATCCAGTTAATGTCTTGGAACGTTTTTTTGGCTTCATTGAGAAAATAACTAGAAACATCACTAAACATATAACGTTTTATATTTTTTTGTAGTTGATTGTTAATAATGGCATCTATGACCACTGTAGAGGTGGCACCTGTTCCAGCACCAATTTCTAATAATTGCACCTCGTTTTTCAGAGCAATTCGTGCTTTGACAATATTGGATACTTCGTTATTGAGATAATAAGCGATCATTGTTTCCTTGTATAAGGCTGTTGCTATATCCATCTCACCATCTTGGAATAGTAGTTGTACAGCAGACTGTTTCCCCGTCAATAAATCACCTAGTAGTAGTGCGTGACGATAAAAATAGTCCATGACTTTCTCCGGCATTAATTGCTCTGACCAGCGTGATTTGAGTCCTAGCCAATCACGTTGCACTTCATCAGAAGTCAGGACTGGATAGTTCAATACATAACCTGTATGAACACAAATAAGATAATCATGCTTTGCAAGTGATGTTAACCATCTTTTGAGGACAAATTGAAAGTTCTCGGCTATTTTGATTGAACTGTTAATATCGTCAAATCGATATACTTTACCTTTCGTATTTAATGTATTGTTCTTTTGGAGTTCTAGTAAAATGGTTTTTAAACAAACCTCGTTAAATTTCGCTACAGCTTGTTGAACACTATCCACTGTTAATTGTTCATATCGATAGTCCATAGTCGCTTCTTTACGAAACTGTGTTTTTATCTCCTCGATATTTAAGAATGGTTTTTCCGTTTTCCTATAATCATTGGGATAACCCAATGCACTCGTTATATCACTCCACAGCTGTGCTGTTTGAATAATCTGTTGTCCCTCTTTCCTCATCTCTATCGAATTCATGTCCTTCGTTATCAAGTTATATAATCTCTCGACATCTTTTAAAATAGCTGATGGCCAAGTCGTTGTCAGAATCTCTTGATACGTCGAATTGTAATTTGGTTCAAAGCCCTCAAAAACTGGCGTAGTTAGTGAATATGAAGATTGTTGCTTCAACTCTCTAGGAATAAGAGCAATATCAGGTATTTGCATCCTGGGTGTCCAAACGACCGGCCCATTGGTATCAAAAAGAGTTAATTTACCACTATCGAACCCTAATGTTATCTGATGCATTAAATGCATGTAACTATCAGAGACCACTACATCTACTTGATTTTGTGCTCTAATCGTTGTCGGAACACCTTTTATCATTATGGAGAGCATTTGAAACGGCATATTGTCTGAAATAAAATCTTTCACTCCCCAAGGTTGTAAATTTCCAAAGAGCTTTGCTAATATATGGGCTAATGGAAATGAAACTTGGGTTGCCATATCAACATTAAGGTATACAAGATCTTCTTTCTCCATAATTTTTTGAGCCATTCCAATAAATTTTGTTACATAAGGCAAATTTACATATAGATCTCCCACGATAAACTTAACATTATATTGTTTGGCCACACGGTAACATTCTAGTAAATTTTGATAATGGACTGGCTGTTCTAATAAGACATGAATTCCCTTTTTCATGAACTGTATAGCGAGCTCTGTACCAGAGCCCCCCATAATACTAGTAGGT
This sequence comes from Lysinibacillus sp. UGB7, assembly GCF_049058285.1. Lineage (NCBI taxonomy): Bacteria > Bacillati > Bacillota > Bacilli > Caryophanales > Bacillaceae > Lysinibacillus > Lysinibacillus sp. UGB7. The sequence continues at coordinate 137,121 of NZ_JBMGUV010000005.1, read as the reverse complement.
ACAACAATGCAAGCAATATCAATATCTTTAGGTACATCCTCTATATCCGTATATAAGTCCGTTTTATAAACGCTAGCACAACTACGCGACCTTTGACTTCCTTGCGCTAAAATACCAGATAGTTCAAATAAATTAGATTTCTGTATGGCTTCTAAATAAAATTGGCCAAACCTTGTACCACACACAAGCACACGTAATTTTCGGGTCAATCCCTTATCATCCTTTCACTTGGTTCTACAAAATTAGTAAATATCGAATTCGTTAGTCTTCAGCTTAAAATGGAGCTTTTAGCGAACATGACATTTAGCAGAAACTCATTCTGTCCTTGGTTGGGTGTGCCAAGTAGAACGATCATGCCCGCTACTCCCTTCATAACTACTTCTTTAAAACTGTTTGGCAAAGTACCCTTGTCTTTACTAAAGAGACCCTATGACTTGTGCCTCTTCTCCATCTCGGTCGTTATTCTTTTCTAAAATATTCTCAGACAGCTGCTCAATGGTAGGATGTAAAAATAAATTTTCCAATGATAAAACATAGCCCTGTTCATCAAGTTGATTAATCAAACGAATGGCTTTTAGTGAATCGCCACCTTGTTCAAAGAAATTATCTTTCACACTGCTATATTTCGTATCTAGTATTTCTTCCCAAACCTTAACAACAACCTGTTCCTCTAATGTAACTGCTCGTCTGCCTTGCTCCGCAACATCTGGTTGATAAAGCATTTTATATTGTGTTAGTTGCTTCCGGTCAACCTTACCGTTAGCCGTTATTGGGAAGGTTTCATGAACGAAATAATGATCTGGACACATATACTTAGGAATGGTATTCTTCACTTCTTGTGAAAAATGATTAAGTGCTAAAGATTTAATCTGTGTTGGTCCTTCCAATATCATGATGTGTTCGCCCAACCACTTCATGTTACTTCGGGGCCATTCCAATAGACATGTATAGCCTACTTCGTTCCATAAATTTTGCCACGCTTCCCGATTTAGTAATGGCAATTTCTCTAAACGTCTAAAATCTTTAAGTTGCTGATAACCGTCTTCAAAAAATGCCACAGTGATTAATAATAGTGCATTATTTTTTACATTCTCCGTTAATATGATCAGACCACCAGGCTTTAATAAACGTTTTAAATACGACATAGTGTCCTTTAAATGATGACTTCTATGCAGCGTGTTCTCAGCAAGGAGGATATCGAAATCATGAAGCACGAAATCTTGATTATCTGGTGGCATATTGACATCAAAATGTTTGAACTTTATATGTTCTTGAGTTGTGGTTGCCTTTTTTCTATTTATAAAGTCTGTTGATTCATCACAATAAGTGTACTGTCCAAAGCTCTCGAATACCTTAGCAAAACTGTCAGTACCATGTCCGGTTCTTGTACCAAGTTCCATCACATTTAAAGCTCGATTTTGCTCGGACGATAATGTTTTTAATATATTCACGACTAATTCTTCTGTATATTGACTCCATAAATTATACTGACCTAATTGTTCAGGCGTTAAAAATCCCTGTGAATCTAGTAAATAGGCTTTCGCTAATTGCTCCCCTTTTAAGATTGCTAGTCGGGCACATTGAGAAGCAATCAGCTGCTCCTTCAGCTGATAGAAGGTTGTCTCTGTTTCACCGAGATTGAATGCGTTTAACTTAAGACTCATATAATTCCAAGCGCCATCTTCGCTAAAATTAACAATATAACTAGCATCCTTTTTGTCTACAAAGCCATACTCTACAAGGTAGCCTAGCCAATGCTCCATCAAAGATTCGTAGACATTCACAACGGATTTCATGACATCCTCTTTCATGAATACTTGTCCTTGGGCTTTAAAAATTTGTAAAGCATACAAGTCTGAAAACATAATCCCGACACTCAGCCAGTCAATAGACTCTGAATAATCTATGAGCTCCTTTGTATTAAATGTTGGCACAGTATCCTCTAGCTCATTGTTAATTGTTTCGATGCTTTGGGTGAACTTCGTATTTGTTGTAATGGTTTGAATCAGATCACTATGGATATGTTCATGTAGCTTAAGATGGCCAATGAGCTTATTGTCTTGCATCGTTACAACAGCTTGTTGCACAATAGGGAATTGACATAAGTTAGCTTCTATATCTCCTAACTCTACTCTATGACCGTTTATTTTAATTTGTTGATCTTCACGACCTAAAAATTCAATAGTGCCATCTGGAAGATATCTAGCCAGGTCCCCTGTTTTGTATATACGTTTCCCTGTCACAGGATGGTTTATATAATGTGCTTTCGTTCTTTCAACGTCATGACAATACCCTGTTGATAAGCCTATACCCCCAATATATAAGTCCCCTTTTACCCAGATAGGGCTCTCTTCATAGTTTTTATTCAACACATACAATTGCTGATGTGACAGCGATTTACCATAAGGGATGCTCTTCCAATTGTCTTGCACTACATCTACCATAAAATAGTTAGACCAAATGGAGCATTCCGTTGCTCCACCTAAACTAATAACACTGACTCCTCTAAAAGTTTTTGTTATGTTTTCTGGTAAAGTTAATGGAATCCAATCACCGCTTAATAGTACCCATTTTAAATAATGGCCTTGATTGGTCATCGTATTAGCCGTTTTATGGTAATTCACTAACATTTCCATAAAGGTTGGCACCGTATTCCATATCGTAATGCGATGTTTATGCAATAACTCTATCCAATGTTCTGGATCTTTTAGCTTTTCAACTTTTGGTATGACTACCGCCCCGCCAGCGGACAGTAATCCAAATACATCATAAACAGCTAAGTCAAAAGTGAAATTCGATAAGGCAATACTTCGGTCTGAGGTAGTGACATGAAAACGTCGATTGATATCTTGAATCGTATTCACGACACTACGATGAGTGATTTCAACCCCTTTAGGTTTGCCTGTAGAGCCTGAAGTGAAAATAATATATGCTAAATGATCTGGCTTTACTTTTCTAAGTGGTAATGTTTGTTCTTCTCCCGTAACTATAAGCTCTTCAACCATATAAACGTTAATACCTAAATCACCATATCGACTAGACAAAGACTGCGTTGTGATCATACTGTTGATATGTGCTTGCTGCATGATTTGACGTAATCGTTCAATTGGTGTATCCACATCTACTGGCAAGTAAGCTGCACCTGTTCGCATAATGCCTAGTGCCGCAACAATCTGCTTCCAACCTTTCTCCATCAATACAAGGACAATTTGTGGTTGTGCTCGATTTACTGCATAAGCTATATTTTTTGATAGTACGTCCAACTCTTTATAGGAAACTGTAACAGTTGAATCGATAATGGCTGTATTCGTGCCATTTTCAAGACACTGTTTTTCTATCAGACTAACTAATGTTTCTTCTGAAGACGGTATTATAGCTGCTTGATGAATCGCCGCTCTTTGTTTTGCGTCCGGCAATACGATTAATGAAGATAATTGTTGCCACGCACTAATGCCCTGGCTTAGCTTATCTAATAGCTGAATATAAACATCAAACATTTCGTTAAGCATACCTTTAGGGAATAATTCTTCAATACCGTCCCATGAAAGTATGAGCTCACCATCTTGTTCGAAAACTTGATGATCTAACCAAACCTGAGGTGTTTGAGAAGCTCCATAAGCAATTTTTCCTAAATAACGAATATCTTCTAAATGATCTTTGTTTACACCGATGCCACTTGTAAAGACAATTGGCATGATCGTGTCATTAACATGATTTCTTTCTTTCCTCATCATTCTTTCTACTTCTACACCGCTAACAAGTGTGTGTTCTAGGTCTTGTAATAATTGTTTTTGTGTATCCCGACAACGCATAATAAAGTTGCTGTCATGTCGATGATCCATTTCAATCAATACCAACGATGTAAAGTCACCGACTAATTTATCTACGTCTTCATGTAAAGGTAGTCGATTAAAATGGGTTAAGTTTAGGGTAAAATGCTGATGTCTACTATATCGTCCTAATACTTCTGCATAGGCTGTCATAATGACGCTTGATGGTGTCAAGTTAAGTTGATGTGCCATTTGCTTTATAACTTTCCATTTATCTTTCGTTAAAACAGCTTGATATCTAGTGAACTTTTGTTCTACGATTTCATTCGGTTGTTTTTCTAATGGTAACTCAGGTGCAGACGGTAACTTTAGAATACGTGTTGCCCAATAGTTCATGTCCTTTTCATACTGAAGGGACTTTTTCAAATCAGCGAGTGCAATCGCATAGTCTCTAAAGCTGATGTTAATTTTCGGTAGTTTCAACATCGGTGTATTGTATAATCGGTACCACTCATCAAACAATAGAAAAATGCTATTTCCATCAAAAACTGTATTATCGAAGCTAACGTGCAATCGTGTCTTCTGGTCTTGACTCAAGCTACCTTCAATTTCAAACAAAGGCCATTTGCTAACATTGAATTGACGATGTGACATGTTATTTCTTGTAGATAGTACACCTTTTTCAAAAGCTACTTTATCTTGATATCTGTAATCATTTATCCTAATTTGATAATCAGGTACTTCCTTTAGTATTTGCTGAGAAAGTCCATTATCTAGAACAACCACTCGCATAACGTCATGACGACGAATTAATTGATTCCATGCAGCATTAACTGCCTCCATGTCTAGTTCGTCACACTCAAGTTCAAAATAACAATGAGCTGACACATCACTTAAGTCATATACACCACTTCTTCCTAACCAATAGGACTGCTGGATGTCCGTTAATGGAAACGGCTCATAAAGATGGCTGGTATTGCTTTGGATGCTAGGTAAATGCGTTAGCTCACTTTCTTCTTTTTCTACAATTTTCAGCTTCGATATATAATTTACGAAATCACTAAACTTAGGATATTTAAAAATGGATTCCAATGAAGTGGGCAAATTTAGTTTTTTCTGTAATTGACTATTAAGTTGTGTGGCAATTAATGAATCACCGCCCAGTTGATAGAAATTATCTTCTAATGAAATCTGATGCTTATCTAATACCACTTTCCAAATGTTAGCTATTCCTTTCTCTACATCATTCATTGGACGTGTAGGCTCGGCCTGCTCATTCACACCTAGATCGACGCTTATTTTTAACAGTTTGCGATTCATTTTACCATTATTTGTAACGGGCATTTTCTGCACCATTGTTACATTTTTGGGTATCATATAGTCTGGTATATGCTCGCTTAAGTAGTCCTCTAGCTTCCTTTGATTTAATTGAATCTTCACAGGCGATGATTGCGCTATGAAAATATGATGCGCATAAAGTTGCGGATGATTAATGACTTTTACGTTCGAATAGCCCGCTTCGCTAAAAACTTTTATCCATTGTTCATCACATAATAACGGTTGGCAAACATCTTTTCTTACATCTTCAAATTGAGTAAAACCGCGTTCTTCAAATCCTGTCGTAATAAGTTGCAAACTATTATTCAACGTGTTTTCTGCAGAAATGATCAAACCATCCACATCTAATAGCTGTTCAATAAACCGCATTGCCTGTGGCAAATTCTTCATACTGTGTAATGCATTGTTGGCAATAATGATGTCATATTTTTGGCGTTGATACCCTTGTAAAATGGGGTCCACGTCGACATCTAAAATAGTAAATTTAATATTGTCAGAAATAATTTTTTCAAATTTGTTTTTAAAGTAAATAGAAGCATCCGTAATGGTATAGTGATAATCAACCTCTGCCAATTGATTGATTATTGCTTCTGTAAATGCACTACTCCTTGCCCCTAACTCCAAAATTCGCAACGGTCGTTTCCAATTCGTTTTAGCCAGGCTAATCATGTTTATTAATGTTGCTATTTCTTGAGTACTTTCCATAGCACCTGGTTCTTCACAGATTACTTCCATTGGTGTTAATGTATCTTCTGAAAATAATAATGCTGTTGGTGCCAATTGTCCTTGAACAATGGCTTGACCACTCTCAATAAAAGACGTGCTGAATTTCTTAATATTTGGGTAATTGATGACAGATGGCATCATGCAATCAGATAAATCACATATATTTTCATATAATAGATTGTCAGTTGTAGATACTAAATGGAATTTATGTAGAAACCTAAACCATTGATTGATAAGCTCTTCATATTTAGTATCGATATTTTGTTGTGCTACTATTTGTTTTAAATAATAAGTATCGCCTTTTTTCATAGGAAACCCTGTTTGTTGTAAGATGAACGTGATCCCATAACAGGTTAGCTGATCCATCTCTTTACTAAATGATTGCATTGCTTCCGTCTGATGAATGTCATTGGCACTAAATCTTTCGGAGACAGATTCTAACGCCTTTCGTACAAGCTTTGGAACATCTGATGAAGTTGAATGGATATCAAAAATATCACCATAACCTTCAGCAGTGATAAAAGCATGAAGGCTGTTACCATTATTTTGTCTAGCTGCCAAGACAACTGCATCTTTAATACTTTTGTTACTTTTCAAGCTTCTTTCTATCTCACCTAATTCAATACGATGTCCATTCACTTTGATTTGTTCATCTTGACGACCTAAAAACGCTAAAATACCGTTGTCTAAGTACTTGCCATAGTCTCCAGTGCGATACCATCTTTCGCCATCGATATTTATAAAATGCTTGTTTGTTTGCTGCTCATTCCCTTTATAGCCTGTTGCAATACTTTTGCCAGCAATCCATAATTCACCTGCTACTTGATTTGGGCAATCTTCGCCTCTTTCGTTGACAACTCGATATTGCTGGTTCGGTAATGGATATCCATACGGAATACTAGAAAGCTCACACGATTCATCAGTTGTTACTCTATAGTAATTGGACCATATCCCCCCTTCAGTAGCTCCACCCATCGCTATCAGTGTGACATTCGGCATTTTCACGTGGATGTGCTTTACTAAATCCGGTTTAATCCAATCACCTGATAGGTAAACGAGTCTAATTGATGAAATAATTTTCTCTTTATTTTCCAATTCGGTGCATAACATTTCAAACAAAATCGGCACAGAATTCCACAATGTTATATTAAATTTTTCAATGTAGGCACCCCACTTATCTGCACTCCGAACCTCATCTTCACTAAGTAAAATGACTTTACCGCCGACAGCAAGTAATCCAAACATATCATATACAGATAAATCAAATTCAGTCGCCGAAACGGCTAACACGCTATCTGAAGAATCAATTTGTTGTAATTGATTTACAGCATGAATTGTATTCCATACAGCTTCATGGGTCATTTCTACACCTTTTGGCACACCAGTTGAGCCTGAAGTAAAAATGATGTATGCGGTGGATGATGCATCGTAGATGATTTCAGCGCTTTGACAACCTTTTTCTGCATCTGCAAAAGATAAAACCGAAATGCTACCGTTATCGTCCAATTGAGGTTGATCCGTTACAACAACACGTATATCCGCGGCTTGATAAATTTTGTTTCTACGAGACAACGGCTGCTTTAGACCAATTGGAACATATACCGCCCCAGCTGCTAAAATGCCTAAGATAGTAGCTATTTGATTGATGCCTCGTTCCATTACTATCCCAACCGTATCTCCTTTTTTAATACCGTTATTTTTTAAATAATTTGCGATAATGAGTGCCTTTTCTTTTAAAGCACCATAGGTTAATGACCTGTTAGTAGAAGGAGAAATTAATGCTATTACATCAGGAAATCGCTGCGCTTGTTCAAAAAATGGGGCATGCAGACAAGTCGGTTCAATTTCCATTTCCGTTAACACATTTTTTCTTACGTTTAGTTGCTCTAATATTGGAATTAGTAAAGGTGTTGACCAATCCTCAGTATTGGCTACGCGTTCTACCGTCTGTTTGAAGCTTGTAAACATCTCATCCAATACATGAGGTCTAAATACGTCATCTATACTATCCCAAATTAATAGTAAGCCACCACCTTGCTCAAACACTTGGAAATCCAACCAAACTTGAGGCGTTTGTGAAATCATATAGTGGATATCACCAAAAACTTCGACAAACTCTTCATTCAATAAAGGGGAACCGATATTGCATGAAAAAACGACTGGTGCAATTTGTTGTTCACTAACATGCTGCCGCACAAAATCTCTTTGCACATCAACACCCGAATAAGCGGTATATTGCATATCTGTATGAAATTGTGCTTGAATCGTTTGAACGTCCTGTAAAAATGACCTTTGCTCCTTTAAATCGACTTCTAATAACAGCAAAGTTGTAAAGTCAGCTACTACTTCTTCGATATTATATTTATCAGATAGTTGTCGATTGAATAACGGAATATTTATTAAAAAATGATTATTTTCACTCCACTTATTGAGAATTAAACTATAAATAGTTAACAAGGCCATAGCCGGTGTTACACCAGATTTAGCAGAAATACGCTGTAATTTCTTCCATAAATCAGCAGTTAAAAAGAAAGAACGCCGATGAAATTTAGAATTTATTTCTGACTTATTTGAAACAGGTAATAATGGCTTGGTCGGTAATGTCTCTAACCTTTTTGTCCAATAAGCCTTGGCCTTTTGTATTTCTTCTTTATTTTCTTCGTTTTTTTCTGACAAATATGTAGCAAAATTCCATTCAAGAGGCGCATTAGGCTGCATATTTCTATTATATAACGCCACTAAATCTCTTAATATAATTTGATAACTTTGAACATCCGCTACTAACAGATCGATATCGAAAAACAATCGGCCTTTATTTTCAGGTAATAACGTGATTTGTAATTCTGCTACTTGACCTTCTTCAATCTTTAGTAGTCTATGGGATGTTTGATTTCGCATCTCCTGTAAATGGTGTTTAATCTGATGCTCGTCCGCCATTTGGTAATCGTGAATAATTAACGGCCTTACCTGCGATTTTTTCAAGATACATTGTTGCCCATCCACTGTGAAAATTGATCTTAGCATAGGATGATGCTCTTGTAATTTCCTCCAAGAAGCATCTAGTTTAGCTGTATCTATCTGTTGAACATTAATCTCTAAGTACCCATGACAGCCTACATTACCAAGGTACTGACCATCATAACGCCCTACCCAATAAGCATGCTGAACTTCTGTTAATGAGAAAGGTTGATACATGTCCACATTATCTATTTCAACTTTACGATGTATAGTTTCTGCCGCTATTGATTTCTCTATAAATAATCGTTTCCAATCTTTTAAACAGGGATTTTTCACTATTTCCTCAAACGTCAGGCGGGATCCTAGTCTTTTACTTATGTTTATCAGCTTCATCATCTGAATGGACGATAATCCCATATTGAGCAAATTTTCATCTTCTGCCATTATTTCTCCATGATTCAACATATTACATACCGCTTCTTCAAATGCTTGCCATTGTAGATAGCTATCTTCTTGATGCATTTCCTTTCCTCCTACTCTATATAGTCTTCAACTAATTTTTTCTTGTTCGACTTCCCTACATTGATATAGGGTATGGCATCTACATAAACCAACTGATTAGGGAGTTTATAATGTGCAACACCGATTTCTATCAAAAATTTACATAGTTCAGTCAAGGCTAATTCATGACCTTTTTTCACAACAAATGCACATATTCGTTCACCTAGCTCTACATCTGGAACACCGACAACAGAAACATCCTTTATTTCATCATGTTCAAGAATATAGGTTTCAACTTCACTCGGTATTATATTTTCTCCAGCCCGATTAATCTGTTCCTTTACTCGCCCAAGTATTTGAATATTTCCTTCATTTGTTACGCGTGCTTTATCTCCCGTCTTGAAAAAGCCATCTTCTGTAAAGCTCTTTCTATTGATGTCAGGTGAATTATAGTAACCTAGAAACGTATAAGGACCTTTTTGGATAAGCTCACCAGGTTCACCTGGAAGTACCTCATTGCCATCCTCATCAACTATTTTGAATTGATCGCCCTGTGAAATTGGCCGACCTTGACATGAGATAATCGTCTCCATATCATCATTTGGCGAAGTAAAACACGTTATGCCTTCTCCAAGCCCATAACCTTGAATTAACTGACACTGAAATTGTGTCATCAATTGATGTGCTAATTGCCTCTCTAACTTGGCTGCCCCTAATAAAATATAGTCAATGGAAGATATATCTGCTTGTTCTTCCAAAGCTAATGACTCTACCCACAAATTTGCAATAACAGGTACGATAGACGTAAAAGTGACGCGCTCTTTTTCAATCCATTCAAGTACTTCATCAAATGTACTCGTTGAACTTAGTACAACTTTCCCTCCTTTACTTAAAGTCCCCATTACTCCAGGAGAACAAAGAGGATAATCATGAGCAATCGATAACACTGCAAGATACGTACTATCTTCAGTCACATGGCAATGGTCAGCTGCAGCTTTAGCATTGTACAAGTACGCAGTGTGAAGTTTGGGAATTACTTTCGGTATACCTGTAGTGCCGCCTGAAAGTAAAAATAGAGCTACATCCTTATAAGAGGACTGATGTTTCATGAAACGATCATTGTGAGTGCACGACTCAGATTCAATATCCTGTAAAGAAATAAAGTTATCATTGTGTTCATCTGTCAAAATTAGCTTAATACTCTGCTGTTCTTTGGCTACTTTTAAAGCCATTAATGTATAATCATAACCATGAAATGATGATGGAACGATCATTGCTACTGGCTCTGTTAATTTAGCTATATTGCTAATATCTTTTTCTCGATGTGTTGGCAATAGTAAAATTGGCCTCGCGCCCATAATAAATAAAGCAAAACATACCTTCACAAAATACATATTATTCGGTAATTGAACGAGTACATTGTCTCCTTTTTGAATACCCTTAACGCTTAATCCTTGGGCCAAAAAGTTGGCTGATCGATATAATGCCTCATAAGTTAATGATCCATTTTGATCTACTAGTGCTACTTTGCCTTTGTACTCATCTGCCCAATTTTTTAATGCATCCGCTAAAGAAAATGGTTCGAGATAGCCCGTATTTTCATAGTGCTCCACAAACTTCGTAATCATATCTTCTGTCTGTATGCTGTACATTTTTTCTAACCTCCAGTATGACAGTATCTGTATCTAGTAAATGCTTCCTGGCAATATATAAATTTTCTTGCTGGAGTAGTTCTTCAAATTCTCTTTCAGTCCTCTCCTTGCCATTACATAATGCCCAAATATGCATATCGCCTAAAAAAGCGGGAAGTGTTTGTTTGGTCACTTTTTCAGGTAATAATTTTTCAATAATAAACAATACGTTTTTATCCGTCATAACTTCCGCAATGTTCCTTAATATTGCCCGTACATGATCATCATCCCAGTCATGAAGAATCCTAGATAATATATAAGCATCCGATTTTTGTTCAATTGGTAAAAAGAAGTCTCCTTCCTCGAATCGACAACGACTTTCTAAATCATGCGTACGAATTGTTCGCTCAGCTTCTTCTCTTATATAGTCCTTGTCAAGGATGATTCCTTCAGCAAAACGAAAACCTGTTAAAAGTTGGACAATAACATCTCCCGCACCACCTCCTATATCCACTATTTGCTTGATCTCCTCTACATTTCTTGTTTGGAACAATATATCTAAATTCAGGTGCATACTCGATTGACGCATCATTTGATTAAACGTAGTTAGCCTATGGTCGCTGTCTACGTTACTGTCAAAGAAAGCTTCTCCCTCCATTAGTTCAATTGGCGATTTGTTCATTGACAGACCCTCATGAAAAAAACCCCACGCCTTCATGCATATTCTTCCATTAAACAAAATGATTGGCTCCATTGTTTCTTCGCTATTACCCGATAATTTCTTCCCTAAAGAAGTTAATTGATAGCAATCATCCTCTTTATGAACTAAATCCATTGCCATGAGAACCTTCATAAAACGTTCTAATAATGAAGCAGAGAGATGTAGTTCTTTTGCAAGTTGCTGATTCGTCATGCTTTGTGTGAATAATGTATTGAATATTCCTAATTCCACAGAGCTGTAAACGATATACGACTGTGAATAACCTTGTATCATGTTAATGATTTTTATTTTCTCTACATCCACACGAATTCTCCCCTGCCGATAGATCATCCACTAATGGAGATATATCCTGTTCTTAGTAGTTGATTAAATAATTCTTCCATATCCACGATTGATTGAGCAAAGTAGCATCCTTTTTCTTGTGTTAAGTCCATTTCTAGCATTTGCATGGCTACGCAAGCAGCCACGACACCAGAGCAATAATTCCAGTTAGCGTTACTTTGTAACCAACTCGTTCTTTTCTTGCTGTCTACACCCCATGTTACATAGATGATGAATCCTTGACTTTCATCTTGAGTAGTATAGGTTTCAATCAAACGATTAGCAGAAGCTCTCTTTTCCTCATGTGTCTTGAATTGCTGCATTGCCTTAATCATAATGAAATCAGTTAACATTTTCTGCGTAGCGAATGTATTATAAAAATAGGCATTTGTAATATCAAAAACTTCTAAACACCGCATAAATTCTTTGCTGATAATTGGTAAAGCGTATACTTGATTAAACGGTGACGGTAATATGATTTGGCTACCTATTCCTGATGTTAATTTCTTAATATCGCCGTTACAGTAATAGGCCATCCCATGTCCTTCATCCTTTTCCAAGCTAGATACAATGTCATATGCCCCTGCTTCAGAAAAATTACCTTTACCAGCAAAATAACAGCTTACATGATCAATGGATTCCTTGTTTTTTTGTAACAAAAAAGATAGAAACATTTCGGTCAAACCTGGGTAGACACCAGCGGAAATTGCTAGAGAGATGGAACTATCATGCTTCGCAAGAGCCTCTTCTATCGCCTCTTTCATCGTTTTATCGCCAGATACATCAATATAGTGTGTGTTCGTAAACATACAAGCCTTGGCGACTCGATCAAGGACAATGGAAGAAGGACCAACGGCATTAATAACTACATCACAGCTATCACAAAAGGAAATAATGTTAACTTCATCAAAGACATCGACAACTTTATATTGCATGGTTTCCGATTCTTCACCATACTTCCCAATTAGCTTGTCTATCTTTCTGCTTCCTAGTAATAATTGATATTGATTGTTTTTTAATAGTGTTTCGACAACTCCTGTACCTACTTGTCCTGTTGCACCAACAATTCCTATCGATTTTTTATTCATGGCGATTGATACTCCCCATTAGTTTATTAATTGGTTCTAGTAGCTTTTCAGCAACTTTGCATGCATTCTCGTCATCTTCTATACAGGTTATATGATTTCCTTCGATTGATGTTTCCTCAAAATCCCCAATACATAGTTCTTTCCAAAACTTCAACGTATCCTGTTTATTGGTAAAGATGAAGTCCATATCTTCTTTTGCCACTAAATAACGAATATCACCAAAGTAAGCCATTGGACGTATATTTGAACCTTTAAAACTTTGCAAATAAATGTTGTAGTATCCTTCCAACATTTCATCCGCAATGATCTGACCCGTTTTTTGTTCAATTACTGCTTTATAATCTTTAAATCGTTGCTTTCTACTTAATTGCGATAGTTTCTTTAAGAATCGATAGATTGTTTCGTATTTTGGTTCATTTTTTAATTCCTCAAGATTTGATGCACTTAAACTCTCATTGTTTTGATAAAAAACATACATAATCGCATCCATTAATTCATTATTTGAAGCGCCTTCGTATACATCTTCAACCGTAATATAGAAATTAGTAATAAAAATTAATTCTAATGGAATGGAATCTTCAATTTCATACAAGACGGGAGCACTATCAATTAATGTAAAATCTATGATTTCAACTCCTCTTTCCATTAATCTTCTGGCTATTTCAAGAGCTATAAGCCCACCCATACAATAACCAATCAATTGAACTTGACTTGGTTCCCTATCCATTATTTGCAAGACATAATCATCCGCTAAACAGTCAATTAATACGGAAGAATCAATAGCTAAATATTTATTAATGTCTTGAACGGAGATACTGACAACTGTACCAACACCTTGTTTCGCTAAATGTTTATTCAAATATTGAAAGGCATTCATCGTCCCTAATCCTGCATGTACGACAATACGTAGAGGATCCCCATACGAAAATGATTCTTCTTTTAATAAGCCTATCGATTGGGAAGAGTTTAGTTCGCCAATTTGCTCTGAACCGTTTGTTTCTCTAGCTGCACTTTGATTTAATTTCTGTGCAATCGATTCAATAATGGGCTCATTTAATAGTTGTCGAAGAATGAAATCAAAAGTTATATCTTGATATTGATTATCATTCTCAATGGTTTTTTTTATTTTTCCTGCTAATTGCGATAATGTTAAGGAATCTGCGCCATAATCGTATAGATTTTTACTTACTTGAATATGTTCTACATTCAGCACTTCTGTTGCAAAATGAATGAGTGTTTGTTGTAATTGATTTTCCATCCCTGTCTGCTTAACGCCTATTTCATCATCTTTTGTACATTCTGCAACCAACTGTTGTACATGATTTTTTATAAACTGACGGTCTAATTTATCATTAGCATTCAGTTTCAGCTCTGCTACAATAAATATTTTTACTGGCACCATATATTGAGGTAATAAATTGGCAAGATAGTCTATTAAATCGTTACTATGGATAATGCTTTGGCTATCGTGGTTCACTAATTTAACTACTGCATAAAGATGTGTATCATCAAGTACGACAACACATGAAGTATCAATTCGTTCATATTTGTTTAATAATGATTCGATTTCTCCTAAATTTACGAGATTCCCTCTTAACTTCACTTGATTATCGAGACGCCCTATAAATTCGATTTCGCCATTATCCATATACCTTACAAAGTCGCCCGTTTTATATATTCTCTCTTGTTTAATATTTGTAATAAATCGCTCTTTCGTTAGTTGAGGATTGTTATAGTATCCTAGCGCAAGACTTTCACCACCAATATATAATTCTCCACGAACCCAATTCGGACAATCTTCATCTTTTTCATCCAAAACATAAAAGCGTTGGTTTGCTAAAGGATATCCATATGGAATTGTCTCTCTAACAAAGTCTTCTTCACAGCATAGGTGATAGTTTGACCAAATACCTGCCTCTGTGGCACCACCTAAGGCAACAATCGAACTTTCTGGGAAAACCGTTGAACAATGTTTCACCATTTTAGGCGGTATCCAATCTCCAGATAATAAAATCGTTTTCATCGTTTTAATATTTATTTGTTCTATTTCGTCCACGCTACTTAGCAGCATTTTCATAAGTGCTGGCACCGTATTCCACAGTGTTATGTTCTTCGTTCTAATACATTCTAACCAGTAACTAGCATCATATAGGTGTTCTTGTTCAGGATAAACAATCGTCCCACCAACACTTAACAAACCAAAGATGTCATAGACAGAGAGGTCAAAATGAAGTTTTGATAATGCCAGGACTCGATCGTTACTCGTCATACAAAATCGTCTGTTGATATCTTGAATCGTATTCATTGCTCCAGCATGGGACATGGCTACACCTTTTGGTTCTCCCGTTGAACCCGACGTAAAAATAATGTATGCCAGCGTATCGGGATCACCTTTATAAACGTCGTATGCTGATGTTGTTTTTACTTCTTCTAATTGACTACATATAATTAATCGCCAATCTAAGCAGTCATACATGGAATTACGCTCGTCAATTAGAATAGCAGTCACTTGACTTTGGTCGATTATTTTTTTTATTCGACTAATCGGCTGTGCTTTGTCAATTGGCACATAAACCGCTCCCAATGATAATATCGCTAACACACTCGTAACCTGGTATACTGGTTTGTCGGAAATGATCGCTACCTTATCGCCTTCTTTTACCTGATGCTTCTGAAGTAAGGTCCCTAATTTAAATACCATGACACGCAAATCTTGATATGAATGATGATGGTTCCCCTCTATCATTGCTATTTTATTCGGTTGCTTCCATGCTTGATCAAAAAATCCTTGGTGTAACAAACGTTTTCGTTCGTTAGTATTTTTAGTGAAATTCACACTCTCTCTTTGTTTTATTTGTTGTTTTGGCAGTGTAACTAATGCCGTTGATTCCCACGCTTTATCATCATGCACCAACCTTTTTAAGGCTGTTTCAAATGACAAAAACATATCTTGTATTAAATTGGCAGGAAAAACGCCTTTTCTTACATCCCAGTTCACTCGCAAGCCATTATCATCATCCATGACTTGGCAATCGATAAATACTTGTGGTGTTTGACTAATACCATATTCATTCATTTTTCCTATTAAACCATGTGAATCAATTAGGTTAATGGCACTCGTGAACACAAATGGCATAAAAGCATGCGTTTGGCCTTTTTGTCTTGTAATTTCCCTCAACACCTCTACTCCCGAAAAACTGCTATGATCTAAATCACGAAACATTTGTTGTTGAATCGTATTCACATTGTTAATAAAGGGTGCTTGTGCATTTCTAAAGTCAGCTTCTGTTAAATTAATGGATGTAAAATCACCAACTATATGGTTAACATCGGGATGAACAGGTAATCTATTCAAAAGTATAAGATTGATGATAAAGTGCTTATTTACGCTCCATTTAGCTAGACATTGACTATATAAGGTGAATAAAACACTTGTAGCGGTTATACCTTTATTGGCGATAGCAAGTTTTAATTTATCCCAATCGTTTTTTTCTAATTGGATAAAATATCGTTCAAAGGATTTTTCATCTTGTGATAATGGCAATTTAGGTAGTGTGGGTGAAGTCGGGAGATCCAATACTCTGTGATACCAATAAGCTTTATCTTCTTTATATTTCTCTTGATAACTCCTTTCTTCTTCCAACTTTACATACTCTTTAAAGGTAAAATCATTGTTCGGTAATGTTGCATTTTCATTAAAATACAGTACTTCGAACTCTTTTATTAGTATCCAAATACTTGCCCAATCAACTATTAAAAAATCAAAAGAAATATGCATTGTTGTCCCATGCATTCTTTTACTCAATGCAATATCAAACAACGGCCAACAATCCGGTGAATATCTTTTACTTCCCAACTGTTGTCTAATGGCATCAAGGCGATTCCAGTCATCGACACCATTAGTTGTCAAGTCTTCATAATATATTTCCAATTTCGGCATTTGTTCCAATTCACCTTGGTATCCATTATGATTAATTGTTGTTCTTAACATCTCATGTCGATCTATTAATGACATCCACACATGTTCAACTTTTTCTTTATCTAGATGGAGGTATTCGAGCTCCATATAAATATGACTAGATACTCCTCCGTATTCGAAACTATCCATACTTCCTAATAAATAAGCAGATTGAATAGGAGTTAAAGGGAATGTATTGTCTTGTCCCTCCTGTTCTAATACATCCATTAGCTCATCTTTATACGTTTTAAGAAATGTCATGATTTCTTCAGATATTTGATGCTTCCCAGCCTTAAAATTCAATTTACCATCGCTAGTCCATAGTTCTATTCCTTGTGCTTTTAATTTGTATATTTCATTTTTAAAGTGCTTCAAAGTTTTGTTCAATACGATCCTCACCTTTTTCTTGTAATATGTATTCTTTGCGCATCAAATTTGCTCCATGCAGTAAATTAGCGTCGATTTTGTCTGATAAACCCTCAATTGTGATGCCGTCTATTTGAAATTTATTAGACTCATTGATAGCTAACATTGCCTTATTTATCAAAATGGTATTCAGTATACCCTTCGTTTCTTTTGTGCAGCTAACGGACACCGAGTGGATGTATTTAGATCCGTTTGAATGCTCAATATGCTTTGGCCTTTGGGGTGTACTATAAGCGGAAACAACAAAAGGCAATTCACTAGGTGATAGAGAGAAAAAACCGTATGTTACAACCTCTCCTGACGGCTTCTTCCTGCGACCATTCAGTACTTTAGAAGTGCCTATTCCTAAATTATTTATTTTCCTTTTTACTAAATTTAAATTTTCTTGCTTTGCAATGTCTTCCTCATAACCTTCTAAAGCAAAATCAATTAAGCCTTCACGTTGAACCATCCATTTCTGCCAGCGTTCTCGCATCGATTTTCCATAAATGATTCCTAATGGAAAACTTATAGCTGACATAAACCGTTTCATTTCAAATAATTCGAGAAAGGGACCCTGTTCAAACCATATAAACGCATTAAGAGAATTTTTTGGATTCCTTCCCCACTCAACATGAAATCCCGCTTTTTCAAAATCGCTAACAGCCTTTTTAATATTGTTTACTCTACATTGGATATGACTGATTTTTAACAAGTAAATTCCAACCTTCTAAGATATTTTAGAATCCTTTTAAAAATGTTGTTGAGATAATCTTTTAATTGATAATGATTATCATTATCATGTACTTTATTAAATTCTAAAATATTCTAAAATTAAATACAATAGTCATTACTAGTTATTTTTAAAAATTTTATTTTGTCACAAATAACAATTGACAATGATTATCATTATCAATATACTCGACATGAGTATAACCCTAATTATTCCAAAAAAAAAGAAAATAACCTGTTAAAGTTTATTTCTTCATTTCGAAAGGAGCTATTATTATGGCAAAAAAACGAGCATTACGTACAGAAGATTTTATGACAGTGGGAATTTATACGAGTATTTACTTCACCGTTCTATTTGCTATCTCATTGTTAGGTTACATGCCTATTTTTAATGCAATCTTACCTATTCTGATTGGCGTTTTTGGTGGAGTTCCATTTATTTTGTTTTTGGTAAAATCCGAAAGGTTCGGCATGATTACCTTGAGTGGTATAATATGTGGCTTGATTATGACGTTAATGGGTGGAAGTGGCTTTTATCCTCTTCTTGCTGGGCTGATCTGTGGCTTGATTGCAGACGTTCTTTATATAAATCTTAAATCAAGTTCATTCTCTATGTCTCTATCATATGCTGTGTTTAGTTTATGGACAATTGGCATGTACCTTCCTATTTACATCCATAGAACATCTTATTTTTCTAATATTACTGCTTTATACGGGGCTGATTATGCCCATGCATTAAATAGTTATATTCCTGATTGGACACTTTTTCTATTCATTTTCATGACATTTGTTGCAAGTCTTATAGGAGGTATGATTGGAAATAGACTGTTATCAAAGCATTTTGTGAAATCGGGGATTGTATAAATGAAACTAAGCAAGTCTCAAAAGATACAGATAGACCCAAGAACCAAACTATTGCTGACACTTACTATAAATATCATCACAGTGAGTGTTCCTCAAAGCGGTTGGTTCCTATACATACTGCCCATTCTATGGTTTATTCCAGTCATTTTATTGTTCATTTATCAAAAATACAAGATAGCATCTTATTATTTGATGTTGTTGTTGTTTCTTTCTATCTTTCAGTTTACTGTTGCTCCTTATTTACACGGTTTTATTTTCTATCTATCACTAGGAATAATCTCCATTTCCCTACGATTACTTCCTGGTATCATGATGGGCTATTTTCTTGTGTCCACTACATCTATAAGCAAACTCATTGCAGCGATGGAAAAATTACATTTTCCAAAAGGTCTCATTATTTCACTCTCTGTCATGTTTCGCTTTTTCCCTACACTTAGCTATGAATATTTATATATTCAGCAGGCAATGGCATTCCGTGGGCTCACTGGATTCTCTATGCTGTTACATCCTTTCAAGGCAATGGAATATCGCCTTATTCCGCTCATTGTATCAGCCTCAACGATTGGCAATGAGTTAACGATGACATCATTAACACGTGGTTTATCGGCTCCAGTAATTAGAACAAATGTATGTCAGCTTCGTTTTTACCCGCAGGATTTTTTGTTGATCTTCATAAGTATTTTGGTATGGTTAGTATTTATTTGGGAGGTACTTTTATGATTCAACTCGAAAATGTTTCATTTCTATATAACAATCAAACAAAAATGTCCTTACAAAATATTAATTTAACTATTTCACAGGGTGAGGTAGTCGTCCTATGTGGTAAGTCTGGTTGCGGAAAAACAACGATTACAAGATTATTGAATGGACTTATCCCCCACTATATTGAGGGACAACTGGAAGGTTCAGTTAGGTTGGATAATCAGGACATTCAATCTTTGGAGATACACGAAATTTCGCGGCTTACTGGTTCAGTCTTTCAAAATCCTAAAACTCAATTTTATAACATTGATACAGATAGTGAGCTTGTTTTTACAGTGGAAAACTTGGGGTTGCCTGCAGTGGAAATACTAAATAGAAAAGCTTCTATCGTAAAACAGCTTAGGTTACACCCTCTTTTAAAACGGAATTTGTTTCATCTTTCAGGTGGTGAAAAACAAAGGATCGCATGTGCCTCTGTTGCCATTCATGATCCGCCCATTATAATCCTTGATGAACCATCTGCTAATTTGGACCAGGAAGCAACAGCACAACTAGCAGAGATGATTGCTCTTTGGAAAAGTCAGGGTAAAACCATTATTATTTCAGAACATCGGCTTCATTACTTACAAACGCTTGCTGATCGGTTTGTTGTGTTGGAGCAGGGGAAAGTCAGTCATATTTTTACACAAAAAGAGATGCTCAACATGCCTAATGAGGCACTTTATCAGTTAGGCCTTCGAGCGATTCACCTAGAGGAATTAATACCTATGCAAACTTTTCTTGTGGATCAGGGTTCACGTTTTCAAGCTGATACACTCACTTATGTAAAGCATGATTTTCAACTTAGAATAGACGGGTTTGACCTCCCCTCTCCAGCAATAATCGCAATCACTGGCCACAACGGTGCAGGTAAATCAACGTTTGCTAAATCCTTGACAGGTCTCAACAAAAAATCTTCACCTACGTTTCACATAAACAATGTGACGTTTAAGAAAAAGCAGTGCCTTAAAGCAAGTAGTATTGTGATGCAGGATGTACACCATCAATTATTTACAGAAAGCGTTTTATCAGAAATTCTTCTTTCCATGCCAGAACCTAATGAAAACGAAGCACTTAAGCTGCTTTCTCTATTGGATGCCATTCAATTTAAAGATGCGCATCCTATGTCGTTATCTGGTGGTGAAAAGCAACGTGTAGCCATACTTTCAGCTATTGCCGCAGATAAACAACTGATTATTATGGATGAACCGACAAGCGGACTTGACTATCATCATATGAAGCAATTTGCTTACTGCATGAATGTTCTACGCCAGCAAAACAAGCAAGTGTTCATTATTACCCATGATCCTGAGATGATATCGCTTTGTTGTGATGGAACTATTGAATTAGCGCAAGGTACTATAAAAAAATTAACAATATTTAACGAATAAAGGATGTGAAACCTTGGAACATATCGAAAAAAAAGAACATTGGATCAAGTCAATCATTCACTTTGCAGGGAGCTCTAAAGTGCCCCTTACCTTATCCGTGCTGTTAGCCATTATTAGTGTGATTGGTGGCATGGTTCCCTATGTAGCTATATATCAAATAATCACTAATTTAGTTGATGGTACACAGAATATGCAAGACATTATTTTTTGGATTGCGATTGCCATGATTGGTTACTTAGCTCAAACATTATTTCATTCAATATCCAGTTATTTCTCACATCGAGCTGCTTATAATATCCTTGAGGTAATACGTCTGCAGCTAGCTGAAAGATTAATACGCGCACCACTCGGTCATATTCTTAACCAACCAGTTGGAAAGATTAAAAATGTCATCATTGATCGGGTTGAAACATTGGAGTTGCCACTAGCTCATATTATCCCTGAAGGTATTTCAAACCTATTATTGCCAATTGGTGTCTTCATCTATATGCTTACAATTGACTATCGTCTAGCCCTTGCCTCACTTGTGACAGTTCCGATTGCATTTATCGTTTATGCCTTCATGATGAGGAATTTCAACACGCAATATCAACAATATATGGATGCAAGCAATCATGTGAATAGTGTCATTGTGGAATACGTTGAAGGAATTGAGGTAATAAAAACATTTAATCAGACAAATACTTCTTACGAAAAATTCTCCAATTCCATTACAGATTTTAAAAATTATACAATGAAATGGTTCCGTAGCACATGGCCATGGATGACATTAGGTAATGCTATTTTACCATCCACCCTTGTTGGTACACTCCCAATCGGTTTATGGCTTTATCAGCGCGATGCCATTGATCCACCACAATTAATCATTTGTCTTATTTTATCCATGGGGCTTATTTATCCGCTTATGAAGTTTACTGTTTTCATCAATGATTTCAAAGCCATTGAATATGCGATTGATGATACAAAAGCCTATTTAAACCTTGAATCACTTCCTATTGTAGAAGAAACAGCAACATTAATAAATTATGATATTGCACTGAATGCTATTTCATTTAGTTATGATAATCAGCATCATGTAATTCAAAATGTCTCCTTAACTATTCCTGAAAAAAGTTACACAGCACTTGTTGGCCCTTCAGGAAGTGGTAAATCGACCATTGCCAAACTACTTGCACGTTTCTGGGATGTCACAGATGGGACTATTACCATTGGCGGGACAAATATCAAAGAAATCCATCCAAATGACCTATCTAAACACATTAGCTTTGTTGCTCAGGATAACTTTTTATTTAAAACAAGCCTTTTAGAAAATATTCGAATGGGTAATCCACAGGCTAGTGATGAAGAAGTGTTTAGAGCAGCACGATTAGCAAGATGTGATACTTTTATTTCTCGATTAGACAATGGCTATGATTCTGATTCTGGTGAAGCTGGCAACAAGCTGTCTGGTGGTGAAAAACAGCGTATTGCTATAGCCCGTGCCATCTTAAAAGACGCACCTATCATTATTCTTGACGAGGCGACAGCCTTTACTGATCCTGAAAATGAAGCAGAAATTCAAAAAGCCTTTAACGAGCTTGCAAAAGATAAAACACTGATCGTTATTGCCCACAGATTATCAACGATTAGGCAGGCAGATCAAATTGTCGTATTAAAAGACGGTAGTATCCACCAAGTTGGGACCCACGATGACTTGCTCAAAGGTAATGAACTTTATCTAAAATTATGGAAGGCACATATTAGTTCAAAGGAACATGGGCTCCTATCTGAAGCTAATCTTTCTCAGGAGGTCTCGTCAAATGATTAAAATAATGAAGAGAATTATCGATTGGATTGGTCCTTACAAAAAACGATTGTATCTGGGGTTTGTTTTCTCATTTTTTCAGTCTGTATGTATTGCCCTTCCAATCGTTATCACCGCTAATGGTTTGCAATTGATGCTTGATGACTATCATGGAAAAAAAACATTGGACATACACACTATTTGGTTTCTATTACTTCTTTTGATTCTAACAGTTATTGGCCGATTCATCTTTGCCTACTTAAAAGCTCTCTACCAAGAAAGTATTGGCTATGAAATTTCAGCAGACCACCGCATTAAAATGGGCAATACATTGAAGAGAGTTTCTCTTGGATTTTTTCATAAACATCGGGTAGGTGACATTAATAGTGCCGTCACAACAGATCTATCATTTTTTGAAATGATGGGCATTAAAATGATTGATGTTGTTATCAATGGATATATATTGACATTCACTATGATTCTTTTCTTATTATTCTATCAGCCACGAATGGCCTTAGTTGCTATTTGCGGTGTTATCGTCTCTTTCATCTTCCTAAGACTACTTCAACGTCATAGTAGAAATAATGCTAGTTCCCATCAAAAGAGTCAACACCAGCTTGTCAGCTCTACATTAGAGTATTTACGTGGTATGTCAGTGATTAAAAACTTTAATCAAGAAGGAATTGCATCTCGTAACTTACAAGAAGCCTTTCACAACAGCAAACAAATCAATATCATGATTCAAAAAGGATTTGGTGCTTTCAATGTCGGACATCGACTAGCCCTAAAACTTGCGTCCGTTTTTCTTGTATTGATTGCAGCTTACATGGTAATGAATGGCGAAATGGAGCTTGCAGATATGCTACTGATTACTCTTTTTTCATTCGTGATGTTTGATAGTCTTGAACCTATCAGCGATGCCACACATGTCCTTGAAACTATAAACAATACACTTGATAAATTGGAATCACTTGAAAACACAACATTTATTGATGAACAAGGAACAGATACGACTCTTACACAATATAGTATTCAGTTCGATCAAGTTTCCTTTTCTTACGACAAAAGACCTATCATTCAGGATGTATCCTTTACGATTAAAGAAGGAACAACGACAGCGATTGTCGGACCATCAGGTTCAGGTAAAACAACCTTGTGCAATTTGATAGCTCGTTTTTATGATGTCAATAATGGGGCTATATCTATTGATAATATTAACATTAAAACTATGCAGCTAAACAATTTATTATCATCCATTAGTATGGTATTCCAAAAGGTCTATTTGTTCAACGATACCATTTACCATAATATTCTTTTTGGAAATCCATATGCTTCGCAAGATGAAATCATTGAAGCAGCGAAAAAAGCACAATGTCATGACTTTATTATGTCACTTGAAAAAGGCTATGATACGGTTCTCAATGATGGTGGTTCTTCATTATCAGGTGGTGAGAAGCAGCGAATCTCAATTGCACGCGCCATATTAAAAAATGCGCCGATTATTATACTAGATGAAGCGACAGCAAGTCTCGATCCTGAAAATGAAACACTCATCCAAGCTGCACTGGACGAATTAATCCAAGGAAAAACAACCATCATCATCGCTCACCGTTTAGCAACAATAGAAAACGCCGATCAAATTATCGTCTTAGAAGATGGTAAAATCGTCCAAAAAGGGTCACATCACTCACTTATGAAAGAACAAGGTGTGTATCGTCATTTTATCAACATTCGACAAGGCGCCGAAAATTGGAAGCTAACAACATAGATTTATATACGATAAATAGTAATCAATTTAAGCCTAATAACGTTAGTAGTACAAACCTCGATCAAGGTTTTGTGCTACTATTTTTTATTGAAGTGAGGAAAAGTTGAACTATAGAATTCCAGTAGAGTTATATCATTTTATAACTGCAAACAAGCATACCCCCGTCCTGAAGTTAGAAGGGATAAAATAAAGTTGTCTTTTAGAAAGCTAAGTTTTATTCCATAATAGCGCCTGATTGTGGAAAACAACTTTTTGTTACTTAATGATGAACCAAGAAAACATTGTTGTACGGAGCTGTCGCTACGTTTTCACAGCTGAGACATCCGCCAGAGGTTTGATCTTTGTACAATAGGCGTTTAGACACGCCTAAAAAATAGAGGTAGGTGTTTTCTAGTGAATTAAGTTAACATTGCAAATATGCATAGTGCGTTATGTACTTCTGAATTGTCAAAATCTTCACTCGAATTTGCATACTCCAGAATCCCTAACATATATTGAATTTCCAGAATATTCACTAAACAAAAGGGGGACATGAAAATGCAAGCACGACATTTTAGGCCACGGAATGTGATTGTTATTGCGATTATTGTTAGTTTATCCCTATCAACTGGTCATGCTATTTATACAAACTTCATAGAGGTGCATTCAACTGACACAAATACTGATAAAAAATCTGGCGTCATTGTAAGTAAAATCAGCACGCCTATGACTCTCAGTAATCAGATGAAAGCCTAGAATATGCTTCAAGATGAATATATCAGTGACCTTAACCCGAAAGTAAATAATTTAACAAGCAGGAAATCACATAAATCGTGATATCCTGCTTCTTTAAATATTATCGATAATTGCTATTTTCCCTTGTTCAGTCGACTGTATAAGTATTTTTGATTGTCTAGTATGCGCTTATCATTTGGTTTATACATGCGGGCTGCTTCATTATGCTCATGTGCATTTTCATATAGACCTAAGCGATCATACAGCTTGCTTAACTGCAATTGTGGAACCCATGTTGAATACGCTGGTCTTTGAATCCCTAACGTAGCTGGAGCTTGTTGTAGTGCTTGTGAATACCAATATATTGCTTCTTTGTTTTTTGATTGCTCCATAAAAAAACGACCGAGTCGACAACAAGTTTCTGGTCTAGGTTGATCATACAATAATGCTTGTAAAACGGACTGCGTTGCTTGTTTTGAATCCTGTAAATGCAAATAACAATCTGCTAAATTTAAGCACGCCTGAATATTATCCTCTGTAGAACCCAGCGCTAAGTCTAGAAATGTATGATATTGATTAATTGCTTCTAAAAAACGAAGATGCCTTTTTAATTCATTCGCGTAATGAAACGTTTCACTTGCTGAAAACAAATGCCCTGTTGCCTTTAAGTTCTCATATATTCGCATATTACGATCTGTATCTATTTTTAATGGTAAATGGGTAATTGCAATATCACTATGGTAGAGTTTCCCTGCTACATTTAGAGACTCATGGACAGCACCTTGCCACTGAAAATTTCGCGAGCGTTTTAGGAGACGGTATCTTTTTTCAGAAGTCTCAATTTCTCCGTCTTCATCTAACAGTACGTAATAATCCATTGAGACAGCATCAATAGTAGGTTTAAGTGACTTCTTAAGTTGTACTAGCTTTTGCTGATGTTCTGTTGTAAGAACATCATCTGCATCTAGCCATAAAATATAATCTTTCGTTGCCTTTTGGAAGGAAAAATTCCGTGCTTGGGCAAAATCATCACACCATGTATAATCAAAGATACGAGCGGTATAGTGTCGAACAATTTCTTTTGTACGATCAGTAGAGCCTGTATCAATAATATTGATTTCATCTACTACATGTTGCACTGAGTCTAGGCACCTCTCAATAATACTCTCTTCATCTTTGACAATCATGCATAAACTAATAGTTAGCATCTGTCCCCTCCTTTATCTAAGTAATATATGCTGGTTCTAAAATCATCAGCCTGGATATTTTCCCATTTTGCAAGAGGCGTTTTTCCATTTTATTAACTAAAGTAAAAAACGAACAGAGCTTTACGCTCCATCCGTTCGAATTTTTATAAATATTCTTCTCGCCATTGTATTTGTTCTTTATCAGTTAACTGCTGTTCTAGGATGTTATCCCATTGATTTAACAGTGTATTCCACACCCTGGCATACACAATATCCTGTTCCTTATCATGGAGTATAAATTCAAGACATGGAATATCATTAATTTGTTTGGCTTCAGTATTCACAATGGTCTCTATTATCTTTTGTGAGGTAGTGGATTCTTCATGTTCCTTCTGTAAAGCGGCGATAATCATAGTTTCTTCAAAATGCTCTTGTTGTTCTGACTCGCTATCCACATAGCGATATGGCTCTGGTAACTCATCATATTCCTCTATACTGTCTTCTTCAATAGGGAGAAATGTGTGATGACATGGGCTAAATAAAAGATTCTTTGTTTCAACAGCTAGCTCCTCTTCAAAAATACCCCGCTCCAATTGTTGCTCGCCTTTCGTTGTTAACCTGTAGAAATCTTCTCTATGTTCAATCAGACGTACCCGGGACATCAATGATACGAGGTCCTCAATAAAAAGCGGATCTACAAGTAATAGTTCACTTAATTCCTGTGCATTTTGAAAATCTGCCTGCTGCATGCTCATTAATAGCATTTTCATCAGGACATCCATGGTAGAACGTCGAATTGGCTCATAGGTCACTTCGACGGTGCGAATTGGAATACACCATTCAATTGACTTCACTACTTTCAGATGACGATTTTGTTGTAACTCTCTCATTAAACGTTGTTGTAATTTTGACATCCTATATCACCTGTCCTTCATGATTACGTAAGCCATTGTAGGATTTCACTGTTGTTAGAAGATTGCTATACATTTCACGCGTATCTTGATGTTTTGCACGTTTCGCGAACATATCTGCGCTACCGACTAACATTAACAGCTCACGTGCTCGAGAAAGCGCCACATTTAAACGACGGTAATCCCGTGCAAAGCCGATGTCTCCTCCTTTAGGTGTATTACGCACCATACTAACTAATATGACATCCATTTCCATTCCTTGGAACTTATCGACAGTTCCTGTTCTAAACTGTAGATGTGGTAAATGCAATTCCTGCTGAAGTAGGCGATTAATTTTCTTCACTTGTTCCCCATAGAAGCTAATTACTCCGACACTTTTTTGTGCATCTTGTGGTATACGTCCTGCCTTTTTCGCTTCAATGACAGCGGCATTTATGTCTGTTAAAATGCGGTAGATTGTTTGTAACTCTCCCTCATTGTAACGACTTGTTCCACCTTTAACCTGCTCCTCTAAATAAGGCTTTTCAGTTGGCATATCCACCCATAGTAAATGGTCATCACGACCAATGAATTGCCCTTCTAAACCATGGTCACGCACTACATCCGAATCTTGTAAACCACATTGTAGGCCACTTTCTTCCTTAGCGTAAAACGGTGTAATACTGTGCATGATTTTTTCATGCATACGGTATTGCAATGCAAGCATTTGCTTGTGAGTCGCTGGTAAATTATTGAATAAGCGCTCAAATAAAGATTCACGCAGCAAATTTTTCAACTCTTGTGCCCCATCAAAGTGAGGATTGTCATCTATCATTGATTTTAGTGTTTCCTCTAACGTATCATCGCCAAGCAATGGCGGTAATTGATGATGATCGCCTACTAAAATAATTTTCTTCCCCTTAAGCATTGGTAATAACAACTCTGGCGGTGTCGCCTTTGAGACTTCATCGATAATAACGACATCGAAGGTTGGATAGTTTTCCATAAATTCTTTACTTGCAGAAGCAACGCAGGTTGTTCCGATTACATTGGCATGTCGCACATATAGTTTACGAATTTCATCTAAATCATATTCTGTTGCGTTTTGTAGCTTGTCACGCCACTCCTCTTGCAATTTTTTACGAAGCGGTAGCTGCTTTTCTTTGCGTTGCAGTTCATCTAAGCTTGCTTTAGCCGATACAATTGCTTGTGCTACTTCCTCATATGTACGCTCTGGAGTAGACTGAAGGAGTTGTGTTATTGCTGTTAATTGTTTTTCTTTTTTCAAACCAGCTACATTTATATTCTTTAGGCTTTCTTCAAATTGTATTTGTTGTTGTTCAATCTCTTGTAAGCTTGCTTGCACCGTTTGTAGTGCTGCTTTCTTCGGTACAAGTTGCGTGTTTGCCTGCTCAACCGCTTGAAGCTGTTGGCGCACTGTCTGTAAAAAAAGTTGCGATTCTGATACAAGTATCTTCAACTGTTCTACAGATTCTTCTGGCATAGAGCCACATTGTGTTACTAATGTTTCGGCAAACTGTTGAAGCTTTTCTTTATGTTCGGTATACGGCTTTAACTGTCGCAATAAACTTTGAACATCAAAGCTTGTAATAGCACATTCTTGATGTAATAAACTACCGATATTTTGACGCAAAGAGGCAAATTCTTGATCTTTATGTTCCTGCTGCTGTCGCAGTGCAACACCCTTCTGCCATACAAAATCCCGACGCATATAGAGCCCAAGTAAATAGCCTTCTATTTGGTCTCCTGGTGGGGTCTGTCCCTCTTGAAAAACTGTATTTAACTGTGCAAACACGCCCGTTAAATTTTGCAATGAAAATGACTGAACAGGCTGGTGCCGACTTTTTGCAAGAGCGCGTTCCTTCTCTTCAGGCGATACTAAAGCTTCCAGTTTTTCAATTGCATTACGTAGTCGCGTATTAATGATCGCCCATGCCTCTAAATCCTTCGCATCCTCTAAATGCTTTACACGTTCAATTTGCTGTGCTAACACATGTGAAGGTCTGATGTGATAATGCTGCAAAAAGCGATGGATACGTTCATAAGTAGTTAAGGTACTAATAAAATTTGCTGCTTCTTTCATAGTTAGGAGTTGCTTACTTTCTCCCTCATATTTCACTTGAATTTCTTGGAACTGTATTGCCATTCGCGTTATCTGATCTTGTAATTCCTTATATTGAATAGCAGCTTGCCACTGGTCAATCTTTTTAGTAGTTTCTTGCAAATTTAGTTGCACTTGCTCTATTGATGCGTTTTCCATTAAAGTCTGTTCAAGTGACTGCACAACAGGTTCTAATTGCGAGAGCTGTTTGTCATAATGCTCTTTTTGTGCTTCACACGCTTGTTGTTCTGTTTTAACAGCTTTCAATTCTTTTTTTAATGCTTGAATTTCTTGTTGTAAAATCGGTTCATCAATAGCCGCTTGTTCTTTTGCCGCAATTTCTTTTGTAAGTTCTTCAAGCCATGTCTCAAGTTTTTCTAATTCATCATTCGTTTTAATAATACTGTTTTGCAGTTCGAGTTCACGTTCAGTAAACGTTGTAATTTCTTCCTCGATGGCCATGAGCGTTTGTTCACGCCAATGTAGTGCAACGTTTTCCTCGATGAATTTTTTGCCCTCTTCCTCAATACTCTCCGTACGACCATAGCGCAAAATACGAATTTCTTGATTGGAAAGTAGTCTTCCTAATGCATTATCAACCGCTAAATTTGATTGAGAGGCAACAAGTGTTTTTAAGCCGGCCTTCACATTTTGTTGACAGATTTCGGAAATAACCGTTGTTTTTCCTGTCCCAGGTGGCCCTTGTATGACATAGAGATCCTCTACAGATAGAGCTCCTATAACAGCCCGACGCTGATAGTCGTTTAAGTTATTGTGAAAATCTATATCATCCCGTTGCTTAGCTGTCCTTACAGTAGGACGTTTCTCAAATAATATTGTCTCTAAGCTAGGGTTGACTGCCTCCCCTTTTTCGAGCTTAGTAAACCCATTGCGTAAGCGTTTAATTTGGCTCAATGTTGCAAAATTACTAAAGCTAGCCTGCCTCGAACGAAGATTGAGTTGATCTTTTCTCGCCTGTTCTTGTGCGAAAGGTTTTAAGTCAATCTCAACCGTTTGCTTCCCCGCATTAACCTTTAATACTTGCCCGATTTCGCCACGAATGCCTTGAATACTTACACTCAAGCCATCTAACTGCTTCCATTCCTTTGCTTTCACATAAGGGCATACAAGTGTAAGGCGTGTAAAATCTTCATTGTAATAGCTTTGTTTAAATTCAGTATGGATATCATCAATTGTTGCATCACGCTCTTGGATTTTTAAATAGCCTTCCCAGCTTGCAATGCGCTTTTTAACATATTCCGTACGTTCCTCCGCAATTGGTAGTTCTCTTATTTTCTTATGAAGGTCTAACGGAATACCTGCTCCATTATTTAGCTTTGTCACGAATTGCAGGGCAGCTGGTAAACGACGATTTGTATGAACCGGTCCGCGCATATGCACGAATCGGATATTCGTTGCCAGTAAGCCTTCAACCTTTAGTACACAATCCATAATGGCCGTTTTCTCTGCTATTATGCCCTCTAACTTTTCATTTTGCTGGGCATTAAAATAGATCGACAAAAACGTTTCACCTGGTGTTTTCGCCTTTCGTTTTTCAATATAGACCGTAAATGTTTTTTGTAACGCAAAAAAGGCATGCTCATTTGCTGAGCATTCCTCTACCGCTTCCTTCGCCTTATTCGTCAAAATCAGATTACAGCGTTGTTTTTCTAGTAAAGCGATGTCCTGCATGAGCAGCCCTCCCTTCCGATTTCACTAAAGTCTTATTTTATCATATTGTAAAAGGATTCTAGAAAAGAAAAATCCCCTGCACAGTGATTTCCTTCCACTGTACAAGGGATTTTAGTTTTCTTAGATAACTAAGCATCCGTTCCACATGCTCGCTGTTACTTTGCGTCCTATAACTTAGCCGTGATAGGTAAAATCCATCAAGCATGCATATGCTACTTTTTAATGTTGATCGATGGTTTCTTTCGGTAAAGTTTTGCTCATTTCACAATATTGTACGAAAACACGTGCCATTTCGCGTAAACGATTATGAACATCTACATCTACAATATTGTTATCCGCATCAAAATGTGATGTGTGTGTGTATACATAGTTTGGTGTTACTAGCGCACGGAAGTAATCTAAAATTGGTTTTAGTTGATTTTCTACTACTAAATGATGCTGGTATGTGCCACCATTTGCTACAATAGATACTGGTTTATAGCGCATTGTTTTAGGATGTAAGAAATCAAATGCATTTTTCAATACACCAGGTATCGAAGCTTGAAAAATCGGCGTTGCAATGATATAAGCATCAGCTTCTTCAAATTTTTGAATCATTTTTTTCATATCATCGTTTAATGGTGAACCATCGACGATTTGATGCTTATATTCACTAAAATGCATAATTTCTAAATTGAAACTAGCATCAAATTCTTTAATATATTGTTCAACTTGCTCTAAAATAGCACCAGTTTTACGACCAAACATCGTGCCATCAACGAGTAAAATTTTCATTATCATTTTGCCTCCACATTCATCTTCTACAATAATATTGTAACAAATGAATAGAAGCACGGGAAGAATTGTAACGATTAAAACCGTAAATTCAGTCTTTAGGCGGAATGAAGTAAACGCTCAATGGTGTAGAATACTTTCACTCCTCATCTCTTCGCTTAAATTTCACTTCTTCATCTACAACAGTTTCCTGTACTTTGAATTTATCTCGGTTGATGATGACATCTCGGCTGACTTTACCTTCTTCCTCCATTGCATTTGGTGATTTGTTTTTTTCCCAATTAAATAAATTCCCACGCGGGGCTTCCATATCTTTAACCTTCGGAAAATCTAACGAAGCCAAGTCCTGCGACGGATAAATCGTTATAGGAAGCTCTTTACCATACAAAGCGATAACAATCATTGCCTTAGCAACCTGGGACGCTTCTATTGCACGAGATCGTTTAAGGGGCCCTACTAATAGAGGCTTTACAAACTTTAGCGCTTTTTCTCCTACCTTTTCGCCAAAACGAAATTCTGTGCGTTCTCCTACCAATAATGATGGACGAACAATTGATAAGCGCTGTAAGCCAAGTTCCATTAACTCATGCTCAAGCTTGCCCTTTACTCTATTATAGTAAAACAGTGAACTCTCGTTTGCGCCCATCGCTGTAATAACAAGTAGATGCGGTATACCACGCTTTTTCGCCAGCGATGCAATAGCTAAAGGATAGTCAAAATCTACTTTCTCAAATCCTTCACGTGATCCTGCCTTTTTTATCGTTGTGCCTAAACAACAATAAAGCTCATGGGCAAACGCAATATCATTTTCCTCTAATGTATCAAAGTTACGAATTTTCACCTCAAGCTTTGCGTGCTCAAACGCTGGCTTGCGACGTGCAATCACTGTCACTGAAACGTATTCATCATTTTCGCATAACTGTTCTACGAGTGAGGCACCTGTTAGACCTGTAGCCCCTACAACAATTGCTGCACGCATTCCCATTCTTATGTTCCCTCCTTCTACTAATGAAGTTTATGTATTAATTTATCTAATCCTAATTTTTACACATACTTGCCCATTTTTCACCATAATTTAAATAGACAGACGAAAGGATGGGATACATTTGCAAAACGAAACTCAAATACTTAAACCGAATAAAACGATTGTTTTCATTATTGAAAGCTGTATTGATAAAGGGCTCTATCCTTTTGAACGGGTTGCAACACTTGCAAAGCTACTCACACATGAGAAAGTTTTCATATTCGCAAAGACCCCTTCAAATGATGGGATACAAATTTTAATGAATGAAAATCTATCACCTATACTATTCGAACATTTTGACGAATTAGTCAAGCATATGAAGGGATTACAGCCTGATTTAATTGTTCGAGATGGTCGTAATTCTGAAAGCTGGCAAGTACACAATTTACGACCTTTCTGTAAAACAATCATTCATTTTGATGATTTTGGTGAAGGTGGCCAAGCCTGCGACTGCGTATTACTAGCACTCTATCAAGAAGTGAAAGATTATTTACCATCACATTATATTGGCGGGAGCTTCGCCTTTGCGTTACCTGATACATTCCAGCATGCAGAAGATATGCCCGATATTAAAACACCCGAAAATCCACCTCATATCGTTGTTGCATTTGAGGATGGGGACGAGCATAACTTAACTTACCGAACTCTTCGACACTTAACTCAGCTACAAATCCCACTACAAATTACTGTGATGATCGATAACAGCTACCGGCATGCAACCGATGATTTACAAATGATGGTGTTAAGTCGCCGCAATACTGCTATTCTTCGTGATAAAGACGCACTTCTAAAACTTTTACCTAAAGCTGATATCATTATTTGTAACGCCAACTACACACCTTATAAAATTGCCTCTTATGGTGTACCTTGCATCACACTAGCACAAACTGAGGCGGAACTATTACATGCATTTCCTCGTGAACATAACGGCTTCATCCATCTCGGTCTTGGCCGTAAAATGAAACAATCACAAATTCAAAACGCCGTTATGGAATTTTTGTTACATGATGCGAGAAGCGAACGCGCGGTAAAGAAGCAACGTCAGCTTAATCTCGCAAGCAATAATGAGACACTAGAAGCATTACTACTTGATTTTGCATATGACCGTCATAATATCGCTTCAACTTAGTGATTCTTTTTAGGTGGATATGATACAATGTATTAGAATTTTTACAATTTCGCTTTTATAAGCGTTTATCCCGTACTAAAGGGTGCTAAACTCCCCCACTTCACATTGATGAATATGTGGGAAGTTTAAGTAAAGATTCAAGCACCCTTAAGTACCGATTGGTTCAACTAATAAGCGGTGAGGGATGAAAAAAACCCTCACCGCTTTAAAGTTTAACTTTAAACGCGTTTGTCATACAAATAACCATATAAAGGAGCAATGTATCATGCCATCGAAAAGTGATATCGAATATCAAATAAAAGAATTAAAAATGGATTATATGAATTTACAAGGTGACATCGAAAAGCTTGAATCTACAGGTCATAACGATCAAGTAACACAGGCTGAACAACGCCTTGCCAACATGGAAGCAAAACTAGCTGAACTAAATAAACAACTCGCAGCACTTTAAGTAATCTAGATTTCTGGAGGAACATTTATGGCAATATTAACAGTTCAAAACTTAGGTCATTCATTCGGTGACCGCACACTTTTTAAAGACGTATCCTTTCGTTTAGTAGAAGGCGATCATATTGGACTTGTTGGTGCAAATGGTGTTGGTAAATCTACACTAATGAGCATCATAACAGGGCAAACAATCCACGATACAGGAAAAGTTGAATGGCTACCAGGTACACATTACGGCTATTTAGATCAACATACTGTGTTAACAGCTGGCCGTACAATGCGTGATGCCTTGCGTGATGCCTTCCTCCCTCTCTACAAAAAGGAAGAAGAGCTAAATGACATTACTGGTAAAATGGCTGAAGCAACACCTGACGAATTAGAAGTACTATTGGAGCAAATGGCTGAGGTACAAGATGCACTAGATGCCGGTGACTTTTACACATTAGATATGAAAATCGAAGAAGTTGCACGTGGTTTAGGTCTTGATGCGATTGGCTTAGAGCGTGATGTTGCTGCCCTTTCAGGTGGTCAACGTACAAAAGTTTTACTGGCCAAGCTTTTACTTGAAAAGCCAAAAGTATTATTACTCGATGAACCGACTAACTACCTTGACGAAGAACATATTACATGGTTAAAAAACTATTTGAAGAACTATCCGCATGCTTTCTTATTGATTTCACATGATACGGAATTTATGAACGAAACAGTGGATGTAATCTTCCAATTGGAATTTTCTAAGTTAACGCGCTACACTGCAACTTACGAAAAATTTTTAGAACTGGCTGAAATTAACAAACGTCAGCATATTGATGCGTATGAAAAGCAGCAGGAATTCATTAAAAAGCAAGAGGACTTTATAGCAAAAAACAAAGCCCGTTACTCAACAACTGGTCGTGCCAAATCTCGCGCGAAGCAACTTGATCGATTAGAGCGAATTGACCGTCCTGAAACAGCTGTGAAGCCTGAATTCGGCTTTAAAGAGGCTCGTACGCCAAGCCGTTACGTGGTGGAAGCGGAAAATTTAGTCATCGGTTACGATAAAGATAAGCCGTTACTACCTCCTCTGTCATTTATGATTGAGCGCGGTCAAAAAATCGCTTTAGTCGGCATGAACGGTGTTGGTAAATCCACATTACTGAAAACGATGCTTGGCAAAATCAATCCACTTGGTGGTCAGGTTATTCGTGGCGATTATTTAGCCCCTTCTTACTTTGAGCAAGAAGTAAAAGCCGACAAAATAACACCAATTGATGATGTATGGAACGCCTTCCCTTCAATGGAGCAAGCGCAAGTTCGTGCCGCTCTAGCGCGTGCAGGCTTGAAAACTGACCATATTACACGCCCACTCAATTCTTTATCAGGGGGCGAGCAAGCTAAAGTTCGTCTTTGTAAACTGATGATGGAAGAAGCCAACTGGCTATTATTTGACGAACCTACTAACCACTTAGACGTTGATGCGAAAGAAGAACTAAAACGCGCAATGAAAGAATTCAAAGGCACAATCGTACTCGTTAGCCATGAACCTGAATTCTACGAAGGTTTAGTAACAAAAGTTTGGAATGTCCAAGATTGGTTTACTTCTGGACAACAAAGCTAAAACAGATCTCACCGTCACGCAAACATGTGACGGTGTTTTTGTACTTCGAGCGTCTTAGAAGTGGAATGGCCCCTTAGACACCGTCGGTTATTAGCTTACGCTACTTCACTTCGTCTTCCCAAAATTCAATCAATCTACTCATAATTTTCCCCATCTCAGCATATAAACTACTGAAAACTATTAATCTTACATCATTGTAAGTAAATATAACGAAACTTTTCGCTAGTCCAAGCGTATATTCTAGTATAGTTGAAAAAATCTCATATTCTATTGACTTTTTTTCAATTAGCTATTGATTTACATATAGCTTACTAGTAAGATATATGTATAACCTATTTAGCTTACTAATAAGATATCCATTAAATATAATCTAAAAAAGAAAGCGGGGAATGAAGAATGACAGTTACAATTTACTCACAAGCGAGCTGTTCTTCATCCAGAAAAGCATTAAAATGGCTAAAAGATCACAATATCGAGTATAAAGAGAAACGTATTACATCACACCCACTTACTCTTGCAGAATTTAAAGAAATTTTAAGCATGACAGAAGACGGAACTGATGAGATTATTGCAACAAATTCTAATGATTTTAAAAATCTAAACATCGATATCGACCAACTTTCTATTCAAGAATTATATGCAATTATTCAGGCTCACCCTAGAATGTTGCGTAGCCCAATTCTAATTGATGAAAAACGTATTCAAGTTGGGTACAATGAAATGGACATCCGTCGTTTTATTCCACGTAAAGTACGTGCTTACGAATTAACTGCGATGACAAGATTGGCACAAGAAAGTTAAAACAGTTCTGGAGATGACCTATATGGATCAAGAAAAACAAAAAGCCATTTCCTCGTTGTTTGAAGTTGTCTCTTCCATCGAGCGCAAATGGGCAAACGAGTGGAATAATCATAATGTACTCGGCTTTTCAAAAACCCATATTTTAATTTTAGACTATTTATCGCAGGAGGGACCTAAGCGCCCTTCTGCTATTGCAGATCGGTTAAAAGTGACAACAGGTGGCGTTACAGTTTTAACGACTAAACTTATCAATGCAGGCTTTATCGAAAAAACGCAGCACGCAACAGACCGTCGGGCTTCACAGTTAGAAATCACAACCGATGGTGAAGATATTTTAGAAGAATCTCGCCAACAAGTCAGCGAAATCATTAACAATATGTTTGGAATGCTGTCAGCTGAAGAGGTACAAACTTTACGTGATATTTTCGCAAAATGTTTGCTCGAAGTTGATATCAATCGTCATGATTAAAAACTTCATTTGTACACCTTGCACCTATTGTTAGACTACATCTAACTTTTAGAGGTGCTTTTCTTTTTGGTCAGATTTTAAGGGCTGTCGAACTGACAGATAGAACCATCAAACTGATGGATAGAACTGCCGAACTGACGGATAGAACCGTCAAACTGACGAATAGAACTGCCGAACTGACGGATAGAACTGCCGAACTGACGGATAGAACCATCAAACTAACGGATAGCACTGCCGAACTGACGGATAGAACCATCAAACTAACGGATAGCACTGCCGAACTGACGGATAGAACGTCAAACTGACGAATAGAACTGCCGAACTGACGGATAGAACGTCAAACTGACGGATAGCACTGCCGAACTGACGGATAGACCGTCAAACTGACGGATAGCACTGCCGAACTGACGGATAGACCGTCAAACTGACGGATAGAACTCTCAAGACACCCTTTTCATCTCAGCGATTTTGGGGCCTCTAGCTCTATTCGATGCTCCACCCTCAATAAATTCCATCAAAAAAGATGCATTGCAAATTAAATCATTTTGCAATACATCTTTTTTTGGATTGGCCGAACGAATACTTCCGTCTGAGTAATTATTTTAGTGTGCGACCAATGCATTCTATTATGCTGGCAGCACAGCCTCCACTATTGATACGTCAGCCATTAGCATTTCTTTTAAACGCGCTTTCGCACGGAATAAACGCGATTTCACTGTCCCAATCGATACCTTCATTATTGTAGAAATTTCAGCAAGTGAATATTGGTCTATGTAGAAATACCACAATGTTTTTTGATAAATCGTATCTAATTGACCCATTTTATCCTGTACTAGTTTTGTGACAATGTCTTTTTCAATTTTTTCTTCAGTAGAAATTTCATTATTAGGAACCAAATCTAAGATTGGAACGTCTAATGTTTCAGGTTGATTCATCATGTACTTACTACGTCGTACTTTTTTACGATAGCGATCTCTAAATGTATTCATTGTAATTGTTGTTAGCCAAGCTTTAATATGTTCTACTTCGGCAACGCTATCCTCATAGCGTACAACTTTTACCCAAACCTCTTGCATTAAATCTTCCGCTTCTACATTATTGCGAGTGAGCTTTAAGCATAGATGATAAATATAACGATTAAATTCCTCATATACGCCTTCTAATTTTTCATTCATTGTGTATTCCTCCGCTTCTTGTTCTTGCTTCTATACACATTCTCGCAAAATAATGTATTACACTCTATCGTATTTGCTTTCAATTTCATTACAATCGTGTAAGCTTAATTGCTTTGACTTGTAATATTCGTAAAAAATGTTTTTCTACTATACTACCCTTCCCTTCTGCCAACAGGGCAAACTACTCATACAACGGTTTCTTCTATTTAAAGCTTTTTGTATAAAAAATGCCTGAACATAATAAACTATAGAGGGCATTGCTGTTTCAATTGGAATCGGTAAATGCATTTGTAGCACCTTGACTTTGTACGAAAAAAACGTGTAAACTAAAGGTGTAATGAGATTCCAACTACTCGGGAAGAATCTCCAAACGGTTTAGCGGCTAGGTGGCTCCTAGTCGCTTTTTATTTTGCCTTAACATGAAAAACACCGCCCTTCATGGCTAGTAAAGGACGGTGAAAAGCCATTTTTTTGTTTAGCTAAAGCATACGAATAATTCGATATAGCGTATCTGCTGCACGAAATAAATCCGTGGCAATTCTAAAGATGGCTAGTCTTTGAATGCGACGCTTTTCCGCATTGGCTTTTGCTCTTTCTACTCGGGAAAGGTTCTCCAAACGGTTCACCCCCTTTCGAGCGCAACCGTGTCACGCTTGGAGGCTTAAAAGTATGCAGACGGACATGCCGACCACGAGAATAATCATATCATGATTATTTGTAAGTACGTTCAATATTTTCAATATTAGCAAACAACCAATCATTTTCCCCTCGTAAAATAGACAATTTCTTTGGATTACTTTCCGAACTCTTAACCAAAAATACAATAGTACTACTATCAATATAATGGCTATTCAATAATCTCTCCCCTTTTGCATCGTTAAAAAATATTCCTTTATAATCAAAAATGATTATCATATAGAACTAATCCCTATTTCTACGATCCATTAAACCATTGCTATAATAGGATTCTCCCTAAGCATTATGCTATACTATTTCTAGTATCGAAATAATAGAAAGTGGGATGAAATGATGACACATTTACAGGAATTAGACGCTTATTTTACTGAACATCGCGAGGCTCATTTGAATGAATTAAATGAATTTTTACGTATTCCAAGTATTAGCTCATTATCAGAGCACAAAGGAGATATTCAGGATGCTGCTAAATGGTTAGCAAACGCCTTTGAAAAACTTAACCTTGAAAACATCTCGATTACCCAAACAGCAGGACATCCTGTTGTCTATGCGGATTGGTTACATGCTGAGGACAAACCAACAATTCTCTTCTATGGTCACTATGATGTGCAGCCTGTAGATCCATTACACTTATGGGATAGCGAGCCTTTTAATCCAACGATTCGTGACAATAAATTATTTGCACGTGGCGCAAGCGATGATAAAGGGCAGGTGTTTATGCACTTAAAAATGATTGAGGCACTATTTGCTACAACTGGCACTTTACCCGTAAATGTGAAATTTATTTATGAAGGGGAAGAAGAAATCGGCAGTCCTCACCTCCCTGCTTTCGTAGAAGAACATAAGGAAAAGCTAGCTGCAGATTTGATTTTGATTTCTGATACGGGCCTTTATGGACCTGGTAAGCCTGCTGTGTGCTATGGCTTACGTGGTTTAACAGGTGTACAAATTGATGTTCGGGGGGCAAAAGGCGATTTACACTCTGGTCTTTACGGTGGTGGCGTGCAAAACGCGATTCATGCATTAGCAGAAATTTTAGCATCCTTCCGTGATGAACACGGCACTATTCAGGTAGATGGTTTCTACGACAACGTATTGCCATTATCAGTAGAAGAACGTGATGCTTATCGCGCACTTGGCTTCGATGAAGAGTCAGTGAAGGAAGAAGTCGGTGTGAAAGAGTTATTCGGGGAAGCTGGTTATTCTTACTTAGAGCAAACATGGGCTCGTCCTACTCTAGAGGTTAACGGAGTGTTTGGTGGCTTCTCAGGAGAAGGCATTAAAACTGTATTGCCTGCTGAAGCTGGTGCTAAAATCACATGCCGACTTGTACCAAATCAAGAACCCGATGAAATTGTAGCACTGTTAAAAGCACATATCGCAAAGCATAAACCAACTGGTGTTGAGGTAACGATTGCTGAGTTCGATAAAGGCCGTCCTTTCTTAACGCCATTTGACCATCCGTTTATTCAAGCGGCAGGACGCTCTTACGAAAAAGTTTATAACGTACCCACTGCTTACACACGTGGTGGCGGTTCGATTCCAATCGTGGCATCATTCGATGAAATTTTGGAATTACCTGTTGTGTTAATGGGCTTTGGTCTATCCAGCGAAAACTTCCATGCTCCAAACGAGCATTTCCATTTAGAAAACTTCGATAATGGTTTACGCGTGTTAGGTGACTATTTATATGAAGTAGCTGGATTACAAAAATAAATAAATAAATGCACTTGTTGATTTGGAAGCCCCCTCACCTGAGGGGGCTTTTAGACTGTAGACAAACTTCGGCAAAAAATCGAGTTTGGCTATAGTCTTTCTTATACAATAGAAAGTAACAATAATCAGGTTCGGAACAAGCCACTCGCTTTCCACGGACGAACCAGCTGGCCTCCCCCTTCGATACACTTCGTGCGGGGTCTAGCTGACTCGTTTTTCCGTAAGAGTTTCGCAG
Organism: Lysinibacillus sp. UGB7; assembly: GCF_049058285.1. Taxonomy (NCBI): domain Bacteria; kingdom Bacillati; phylum Bacillota; class Bacilli; order Caryophanales; family Bacillaceae; genus Lysinibacillus; species Lysinibacillus sp. UGB7. The sequence continues at coordinate 95,757 of NZ_JBMGUV010000005.1, read as the reverse complement.
CTTCTTCCTCTATATCAGGAATCAAGGCGTGTTGTGCTAATCGGTCAAAAACTTACAGAACGAACTAGATCAATCGCTAATCCCTCAAGTCAACTGACGTAACGCTCAGGTACAAGCAACAACCGCTCAGATCAACCGACGTAACGCTTGGCTACATGCAACAATCGCTCAGGTCAACTGCAGTAATTCTCAGGTACATACAACATCAACTTGAAATGATGACGATTGATCAAGTGGTTCCACAAGACGTTCACTGTTGATTGGAGCGTAGCGACGAGGAGAGACTGAAGCCATGCCTGCGAAAAGCGTCCGCCATAGCGGAAATCAACGAGTTCATATAGATACTTCTATATTTAAAAGAAAAAAGACAGTAAACAAACTCAGTTTTTTGAGTTTGTCTACTGTCTAAAAGCCCCTCACTGAGGGGCTTTCTTTGTACTATTCACCAAAAATCGTCACAATTTCAGCTGATGTTTTACGTTCTTTCGCTTTTGGAATATCATCAAAATAACCAACTTGTAACATCGCAATAACACGTTCACCTGGTTGCACTTTTAATGCTTCTCGGAATTTCGGATTATCTAAAAAGCCTGGTGTTTTCCAGCAAGAGCCGATACCTTTATCCCACGCAAGCAACTGCATATTTTGAATAAAAGTACTTGCAGCAGCAAAATCTTCTAGACGTTCTTTTTGACGTGCATCCTCCGGTACGATTACAAAAGCATAACCGCCTGGAAGTGTGAATTTCGTCATTTGTTTTGCCAAGTCTTCACTTGAAAGGTCTTGCCATTTCGGAATAGTTAAGTCTCGCAATAAATCATGAAGTGCAGATAACTCCTTACCACACGCTACAACTAAACGCCAAGGTTCACGATTTCCATGATTCGGTGCCCATACAGCATCGTCAATAATTGCTAGTAATTCATCACGGTCTACAGGCTGCCCATTAAATTTTTTAATGGAACGGCGCTCTATAATTGCATCTCTTACAGATAAAAAATGTTCGCTCATTTACTTTATCTCCTTCTAGAACTTTACATCATATATTATTATACGTATTTTCTATCTCTCACATTATCACAAATCGATGAGCTTTAAAACAGCTATCTTGCTAAGCAAAACTATCATCAATATGAATGTAAAAATATGTCATACTCGGTGTATAGGCAGTAGAATCCTCATAAAAGTACGGTCTATTTATGCTATCTGAGGTGTGCGCATTCACGTATGGAATTCCATTCTGGATACTCGTGACGATAACCGAGTGATCGATTCTTCCATTCCCTTGAAAATCATAAAAAATGATGTCCCCAAGCTCTAATTCTTCAGCATTTTGCACACGTTTGCCCTTTAATCCTGTTTTGGAGCCTTCTAGATACCACCTAAGGGAATGGGAGACCGACCAGCTGAAGCTCCAATTGCCCTGCTGAATCCACCAACCCTTATCTCTACTTGGAGCTCCGCGCATTGGCGCTCCCCCAGCAAGTAAACATTGTGAGATATAATTCGTACAATCGACATCAAAATTTGGAAATGCGGGATTACGTCTATTCCACCACAAATTCGCATACTGTACCGCCGCCTGCCTATTATACATTTTTGCCACGTTTCCCCTCCTTACGTACATCATATGTATAGATGGACAAATCTATTAGTTTAGGACCATATTTATCAATGGCGGCTCAAACGTCATTACGTCCGGTATTTGCAATATTATGCTTAGGTATGCACGAGGGTCGACACGATGTCGGTCACTTCGGTAAAGCCATAGAACGTTACGATTTTACCGATTCAAGTCAGTTAGCAGGTGTCGTGAGACTTAGCGATGCTAGGCTAACATCTAAAAATTCTTTTCGAATTCGTGACATCAGGCGAAGCTTTCAGTTAAAAATCGATGTAAGGGCAACATTCGGTGCTATCTTTTCCAATTTTAAGTTATTTTTTGCTACAATAGGGTTGAATGAAGTGTAGATATTTAATATATAAACAGAAGGGATGTTGAATGTGAGGCAGCATGCTGAGAAAGAAATCTTACAACCTACTCTTTTATGCGACAAAAAAGGGAATTTGAATCCTGCTTCCATTGGATTTGCACGAAAACCTCTTATAAATAGCAATTTAAGCGGCCATTTGATGCGCAAAAAGAAATGGAATTATTGGTGTGTATATGGTGATGAGATTTTATTCTCCGCTACTATCAGCCATCTAGATTACGCAGCGGTTTGCTTCGTATATTTCTTTGAGTATGAAACACAGCGCTATTTCGAGAAAACCATGACAATTCCACTTGGTGGCAAGCTAAAAATGCCTACACAAGTACTAGAATCTGTATCCTTCAGCAGTAGTGAAATGACGATTGATATGACCTATATTCACAATGAAACTCATTTGTCCGTTTCTATTCCTAATTTTGACGGAGACAGCTTACGTGCAAACCTTGTCATTCAACATCCCCCAACAGATGAGTCATTGAATGTGGTCATTCCATGGAATCGAAAAACGTTCCAATTTACAGGCAAGCATCATACTCTACCTACGTCGGGAAATGTGACGATTGGCAATCGTCGCTTTATATTTACACCTGAGGAAAATTTTGCAGTGTTGGATTATGGGCGTGGTGTTTGGCCACGCGAGGCCACATGGAATTGGGGTATGGCTTCTCAACGAGTTCGAGGTCGGCGGATTGGGCTGAATTTAGGGGGTAAATGGACAGACGGTACGGGTATGACTGAGAATGCTGTGTTCGTTGATGGAAAAATGACAAAAATTCATGAGGATTTACTATTCCATTATGATCGAAAAGATTTTATGCAACGTTGGAAAGTTAAAACAAAGTTCACCAACCAAGTGTCCTTAACTTTTTCCCCATTCTTTGAACGTGTTGCAGCAACAAATGCTGGACTCGTAAAATCGGAAGTACATCAATTGTTTGGTTATTATGATGGTTCCATTCTACTGGACAATGGTGAAACCCTAGTTATTAAGCAAATGCTTGGTTGTATCGAAGAACACCGTGCAAAATGGTAACAAAGATGGCGTCTCAAAGGGAATTTGAAACGCCATTTTTGTGTATTTTAGCCTTCGCGCAATGCGTCTAGCATTTTTTCGGGGTCATCTGTAAAAATTGCATCTATACCGAGTTGCTGTAACTGCAATGCAATATCGATATCATTGACAGTGTAGGCACGAACAATAGCCCCTTTTTCAAGTGCTAAACCAACAGATTTTCTGAAGGCTGTAGGCAAGCTAACATGTATTGCATTCGTTGGAATTTGGGCTGTGTAAGTTGTAAAATCAATTAAGATTTCAGCAAATAATGCAGCCGTTTCAATATACGGCGCTATTTGTGACACAATTTGAATTGATTCATGGTTAAAGGAAGAAATAATAACACGTTCCGTCATTTGATATGATGCTACTTCCTTTATCACAAGCGGCTCAATACCATCATAAGGAAAAACATCCGTTTTCAGCTCAATATTAATACGATGATGTGTGCCTGCAAATAGCTCTAACACTTCTCCAAGCTTTAGAATACTTTCTCCTCTGCACTCATCAGAAAACCAAGAACCAAAATCAAATGCTCGTAGCTGCTGGAGCGTATAATCTTTTACATAGCCTGTACCATTGGAAGTGCGGTCAATTGTTTCATCATGGATGACGACCACTTCCCCATCCGCAGTTAAATGAACATCTAGCTCGATTCCTGCAATAGGTAATTTCGATGCTGCATAAAAAGCAGCACTTGTATTTTCAGGGTAGTGTGAAGATACACCTCTATGCGCAAATATGTCCAAACGTATCCCCTCCCATTTCTAGTTACTTAACAGTATACCAATAAGCAGGTTATTAATCTTACCCTTGAAAGGTAAAATTTTGTATAGTAATATGAGAACCCATTTCCATTTCGGCCTATTTGTTATTGTGCCTGTGTTATATAAGCCCATTAGTTGTTACCGTATAGCTGTGAGCTAGTTCGGCTTATATCTTAAATTCAATGCTTTCAAATCCATGACGTCCAACAGATGAAATTAACTTTGTAAGTACTTAGGAGGTGCAAAATGACTGCACAACATCCAGATTTTCTAGCTGAACTGGAGCGACTCGCTTACACCAAACACTATATGCAACAAATTTTAAGCGAGTCTCAAAGAGATTTGCAATCCGCACAGGAAAATATTCGTAAATCGATGGCAGATCTTGATTATTTAGATTCGAGTTTGAGCTATTTGAACATCTTAACAAACGCGCGATTCTTTGAAATGGCTCGCGATCAAAAGGAAGGCTTAGAGGCTGTTCAAAAAAAGCCTTATTTCGCCCGTATCCATTTCCAAAAAACAGGAGATCCTGAAGAATTTTTATATATCGGCAAAACATCCTTATTTCATCGTGAAACACACGAACCAATAATTGTTGATTGGCGTTCCCCTGTTGCAAATGTTTATTACGACGGTCGACTTGGGGATATGGAATATGATGTACGCGGAGAAGTTCACAAGGGACATTTATTTGCCAAGCGGCAATATAAAATTGAAAATGGTCAGTTGCTTGATATTCGTGATATCGACTTAACAACAAATGATGAATTACTACAAGAGGCGTTAGCAGGCAAAGCAGATGTTCGGTTAACAGAAATCGTCTCAACTATTCAGAAAGAGCAAAATGAAATTATTCGGGCTCACCTCCGTCAGCCGATTATCGTACAGGGGGCTGCAGGTAGCGGTAAAACAACAATAGCCCTACACCGTATTTCGTACTTTTTGTACACAATGGGTGAGAATTTTAATCCCGAGCAGCTCATGATTTTAGCCCCTAATAAATTATTTATTGATTATATTGGTGATGTTTTACCCGAGCTTGGTGTCGATAAAATTTGTCAAACAACTTTTGCAGACTATGTCCTAGCGGCGACAAAGCTAAAATTAAAACTACGTAATCCAAATGAACAGCTAGAATCACTTGTTTCAGATGGTGACAATCAACCAACAGCATGGATTTCTGAAATAAAAGGCTCGCTTTATTATCGTGATGTAATGGAACGTTATGTGCAAAAGATTGAGCAAGAAATTGCGGAACAATTTGAAGATGTGTTTATTGAGAAATACCGTATTATGCGAGCTTCTCATTTGAAAAAGTTATTTTTACATGAGTTTTCCTATATGCCAATTGAAAATAGACTTGCACATATAAAAAAGGTGATGGCGAGTCATGTTCGTCAGAAGAAACAGGCTGTCTTAAATATGCTACATGCGAAATACGATGAAGTACTTGGCAAAGCTTTAAATGGCATTCGTGACGATGAAAAACGTCGTCGTATTGTAACAAAGTATATCGATGAACGTGATGAACGAATTCCCGCAATTGAAAAAGAGGCCAAATCAACAGTATCTGCCTACATGCGGCGCTTTTCTAAATATAATGTCAAAACGCTCTATCGTGCCTTTCTAACAAATGCTGAACTATTAGCAAAGCTTGCACCAGAATGGCATTATCTCGAACAACAACAATTTTTACAAGTGCATGCGAAAGAACAGTGGGTGTTGGAAGATTTAGCGGCACTTTATTATTTACAAGCCCGGCTAAAAGGAATCCCTGATAACTGGAAAATGCGTGTTGTCTTCATTGATGAGGTACAGGACTATAGTTTATTCCAGCTTGCTGCTTTAAAAACTGGGCTTGAGACCGACATGTTCACAATGGTGGGCGACTTAGCTCAGGGAATCCATAGCTACCGTTCACTAACTGCCTGGGAGCCTGTACAGAATTTATTTCCACGTGCCAGCTTTCGAACACTTCAAAAAAGCTACCGAACAACGATTGAAATTATGGAAGTTGCTAACGAAATTTTAGCACAAATGGATGAACAACTTCCGCTAGTTGAACCTGTCGTTCGTCATGGACATCCACCAACTTTTTTACAGGCAGATCATTTTAATGCTCAGCAAATCGGGCATATTTTTGATAGCATTCGTGCCAACGGTCATCAGTCAATTGCTTTGATTTGCAAAACTACAGTCGATGCAATCGGAATGCAGCAGGCGTTAACTGATTACGGCATTACTTCACAGCTATTAACAGAGGATGAGTCCATTAATCAGCAACTCCTACTCGTGGTACCAAGCCATTTAGCAAAGGGGCTCGAGTTTGATGCTGTGATTGTCGCAGCCTTTAACACGCCCTTTTACGATACAAAAATTGACCGCAAACTTCTGTACGTTGCGTTAACGCGTGCGATGCATGAGCTATATTTAATTGGTCCAACAAAAAAGACGTTTCTTTTAGAAAATTAAAAAGAGTCGCTCTCGTGAACTGCGACTCTTTTTATGATAATGGATAAATGCAAGGTTATTTATGTCGTGGTGGCAGACGATAAAATTTGCCCTTTGATAAATAAGCTTTGACAGCCTTCCACCATGATCTAGGGGCTTCCTTTGGAGGAGACTTCTTTTTCGGCAATGCCGGCATGCGCATGATAACGACTCCTTTCATCGGGCTTATTATTACTATATGGGCATAGTACGTATTTATGATAAAAAAGTCATTTATCACTGTATCAATTAATTGTTATATCAGGTGAAGGGCTCAATGCGATGAATTTGATGGTCTTAAGCAAACCGTTTGCTCAAAAACAATTGCATAAAAAAGAGTGAGAAGCCATGCATAAAGCATACTCCTCACTCTTCTTTTATTTTTTCACGTAATAGTCAATTTGCTGCGCTTTCATAAAACCAGCCTTTTCATAAACCGAAAGTGCCTTTCTATTTTCGATTTCCACATCAAGCATTACATGTTTCACGCCAATTTGGCTGGCATAATTTTTCGCGAATAACAATAACGCTGTACCAATACCTTGTCCCCCATACATGGGATGGACGGCCAATGCTGTCACCCATTGAACTTCGTTTTCTTGCGCTGTCGTCACCGTACCAACAACCTTCCCGTCTTTACGGGCTACCCATAAATTACGTTCACTTTTAGATGTATTAAAGTTAATTAGTTCCACTGATTCTTCTGGCAAATCACCAAAAGCCTCACTATAAATTGAAATAAGCTCTGCTTGTTCTCCTGCATATGCAGTTATAATAACCTCATCTTGTAGCACTACCGGCTCCGCTTTAGTTTCTAGTGTTGCCTCTGAAAAACTGTACGTATAACAACAATTTTCAATAAACGTATGACCATAAGGTGAACCATCAATGACTAATGCTAATTGACCTTCTGCGCCCCGCTCTACTAGTCCAGCTTGTAAAACTTCTACTAATGCTGTACCGATTCCCATTCGACGACACGCTGGTAAAACTACTAGCGACCACTCATACGTATATAGACCCATTAAATCAATAGCACTTGCTGCACCAACTAATAAATCTTTGTCATCGTCGTACGCTAGCACCATAAAACCTTTTGATTCAAAAGAGCCTGCTAACGGAATATTCATAATCGTTTCGTATACTCGATAATCATGTAATGTTGCTTCTTCACATAAGGTTTTTAATTCATTCAATGTTTCGCCGTCTAACGGGAAAGACACTGTAATCACTGAAATGTTCATCATATACTCCGTTCTTTTATCAGACTATTGCCCTATTGTAGCAAGAAAGAAAATAAGCTGGCAACATTAATCTTTGTGTTTACCAGCTTATTTTTACCCTATATAATAGGTGTTAAAACTCCCACTTATAAATAAAGCATAAAACGGTTTAAATGGGAGGTTTAAGTACTCGCAAATATCTGATTAATTCAGCCGCTGATTACATAGCCATCGCCTTAGAAAGTGACGTTTTGACAAATGATTGTAGGGAGAAAGCACACTAAGAACACAATATACAATTGCAACTTCCGCTCACTAGCACAACCTGCGCACCGAAAGCCTTTCCTTATCCTTTAGTCTCACTTTATAAATGATGTGCGGACGATTCAAGCATTTGAGCGTAAATTCCGCCAGTAGCAATTAACTGCTGTTGCGGGCCTGCTTCGACTAGCTCACCCTTTTGCATCACAAGCACTATATCAGCATTGTGCACAGTATTTAATCGATGGGCAATAACAAAGCTTGTACGCCCTTGCATCAACGTATCAAGCGCTTCTTGAATGGCTAGTTCCGTGACCGTATCAATGCTACTAGTTGCCTCATCGAGTAGTAAAATTTTCGGATCTGCAATAAGTGCTCGAGCAATAGATAGCAGTTGCTTTTGTCCTTGAGAGATTTCGCTTCCGTCTGCTGCAAGAAGCGTATCATAGCCATCTTTTAGTTTCATGATGAAATCATGTGCATTTGCACGTTGCGCCGCTTCTTCAATTTCTTCATTACTAGCATCTAAACGACCATAGCGAATATTTTCCCTCACCGTTGCTTCAAATAAAAAAGGGTCCTGTAACACAAAGGCCATTTGCGAACGTAGTGCCTCACGTTCAATTTGTTGCACGTTTATACCATCAAATAGTACCTCGCCCTCTGTTACTTCATAGAATCTAGCAATAAGCTGAAGAATCGTTGTTTTTCCGGCACCAGTTGCACCAACCAATGCAACCGTTTGACCTGGTTCTACTCGAAAACTTATATTCTTTAATGTGTAGGCTGCCTCTGACTGTTCATACTTAAAAGAAACGTTTTGAAAGGCTACGTTCCCTTTTAACAAGTGGTTTTGCGTGTTAGGGAATTCGATTTCCTGCGGTTCATCAAGTAAAGAAAAGACACGTTCAGCACCTGCAATTGCCGAAAGTACTGTATTGAATTGATTGGCTAAATCATTTAAAGGACGTGTAAACTGTCGTGCATACTCCGTGAAAATAACAATTACGCCAATGGTCACGTGACCATAAAGTGCAAGTATCCCACCAATTCCTGCAACAATTGTAAAGCTCATATTATTTAAAAAGTTCATGACCTTGGGGATATAGCCCGAATACGTTTGTGCCCAAAAGCCGGTTCTTTTTAAACGTAAACTTTTGTCACGAAACTCTGCCTTAACACGTTCCTCCTGTGAAAATGCCTTGACAATACGCTGCCCAGAAATGGTTTCTTCAATCATTCCGTTAAGCGCTCCGATGGCCGCTTGCTGTTCTTTAAATAATGGTGCTGTACGACGTGTAATCCAACGCAGCGCTATAAACATGATTGGAATAATTGTCATTGTTAGTACAGTTAATAAAGGACTCAAACTTAGCATGATGATAAGCGTACCTCCGAGCGTTAAGACACTTGAAATGACTTGGATAAAGGAACTGTTCAATGTCGAACTAACCGCTTCTATATCATTTGTCACACGGCTCATTAATTCCCCATGTTGGCGACGATCAAAAAACGATACCGGGAGACTTTGAAAGTGTGCAAATACAGACGTTCGTAGTCTGTAAATCGTTTGCTGTGCAATACCAATCATCCAATAGTTTTGTAAAAATAATGATACAGCTAACAGCCCATAAATTCCTACTAGCAAGGCGATTGTACTGCCCAGTCCCGTTAGTTCCCCTTGCATCACATAGTTATCAATCATTTTCCCGATTAAGTATGGGCCCAATAATGCCAAAATCGAACTTACCATGACGAGTACAAACACAATGATTAATAATGCACGCTGTTCATCGACGATTTTCCATAAACGACCAAGCGTACTTTTCCAATCGGCTGCACGAGGACCCTTCTTTTTCTTTACGACCTGCTTTAAATCATCCTTCGTCAAAATCGGCTCATAGCCAAAAGGTTTGCGGAAAAATCTCATTATTCCTCCACCTCCTGTTGGGATATTGCAATTTTTTTATATAAAATGGAAGACTGCAAAAGCTCATCATGTGTGCCATATCCCACAACCTCGCCTGCATCTATTAAAAGAATGCGGTCTGCCACTTTAGCCGTACGAATTTTTTGTGTTACGACAAGCATCGTGGCTCTTTCATCGCTCAAAGCCTCCCACAACGCTTGCTCTGTTTTCACATCAAGAGCACTCGTACTATCATCAAGCATTAATAGATGCCCTTTCCTGAGCAATGCCCTTGCAATGGACAAGCGTTGCTTTTGCCCCCCAGATAAATTAACACCCTTCTGCCCAACTCGTGTATCGTACCCATTTGGAAAATCTTCAACAGAGGCATGGATTTGCGCTTGCATAGTTGCTTGAAATACTTCTTCCATTTCAGCCTCTGCATCACCCCAACGAATGTTGTCCACAATGCTACCTGTAAATAATAATGATTGCTGAGGTACATAACCTATGGTCTCACGCAGCTCTTGTAGATCCCATTGTTGTACATCTTTTCCTTCTACTGAAATCTGCCCTGACGACACATCATAAAAACGAGGAATAAGCTGTAGTAAAGTTGATTTACCCGCTCCTGTTGCTCCCATAATCGCTAACTTTTCACCAGGCTTCACTTGAAAGCTTACATTGGACAGCACAGCTTTCTCTGCACCTGGATACGTAAAACTCACGTTTTCAAATACTAACTCACCAAATTTTTCCTTACTAAAAGCTTCTTCAAATGGAGAAGTGACCTCTACTTCATTTTCAACAGCTAGCACTTCTGCCATTCGTTCTGCAGAGGCTTTCGCACGTGCGTAAAAAATAATGATGAAAGCAAACATTGAAAACGAACCTGTCATGCGCATTGCATAATTGACAATGGCTACAATATCTCCGAGTGGCGCTGTACCTGCAGCAACTTGCTTTGTACCAAACCATAGTACTGCAAGTAGGCTCATATTCATGATAAATAGTAGCACTGGCATAATGTACTCCATCGTGCGTAGAGCCTTCACCGTATCTATTTTTAAGTGTGATGCCACCTGTTCAAAGCGTGACGCCTCATATGTACCACGTAAATAAGCCTTTACTAAGCGAATGGCTTGTAGATTTTCCTGTAGTACACGATTTAATCGGTCCACACGCTTTTGTACTCGCCCAAAATAAGACACGCCCTTCGCAACCATATAAACTAAAAACACCAAGATTATCGGTGCACCGATTACTAAAAAGAGGGCTAGTTTTGCATTCACGGCAAATGCCATTATTATACTACCAACTACTGCAAGTGGTGCCCGCAGCATAATACGTAGGCTCATAAAAAGTACCGTCTGTACCTGTGTCACATCATTCGTCAATCGCGTAATCAGAGAGGCCGTTGAGAACTTTTGATATGTTGCAAGCGTGAACGATTGAATTTTCTCGAACATTGCGTTTCTTAAGTCAAAGGCAAAGCTTTGTGCAGTATGCGAAGAATAATAGGAATTAACAATCCCCGCTAAAAATGCTATGAAGGATAACATGAGTAATACTGCTCCCCATTGCCATATCATTTCATGATTTTGAGCTCGGATGCCTTCATCTATTATTTTGGCCATAATGAGTGGTTGTACAAGCTCCACAAATAATTCCAACAACATTAAACATAAAGCAAATATTGCAGTCCATTTATAAGGCTTTACATACGAAAAAATTTCTTTCAATTCCCTCACCCCTTGTTTGAGAAAAAACATCACTGAATCTCAATATAGTTCTAAATTCCTTTTTAAATAATATTTTTATGCTTTTTCACCCGCAATAGAAAGCCATGTTACACAAACAAGCATAACAAACACACCCATTAATTGCCAAAATCCTAATGACGTACCAAACATAATTACTGAAATAACCATAGCCGTTAACGGTTCAATACTCGATAAGATACTTGTCTCTACAGCCGTAATATATTTCATGCTACTTAAAAATAGCACAAAAGCCATTGTGCCAAAGACAATGAGCGCAATCATTAAGCCTGTAACCTTCAAATCCATAAAAGTAAGCCACTGATTCGACTGCCAAATTCGACTGATAATTCCTAACGTTAGACCCCCTATTAACATTCCCCAGCCCACAACAAGCAGTACACTCCATTCTTTCATGAGTCGTGCTGGATACAGTGTGTAGAATGCAAAAGTTAAGCCCACTGCTACTCCCCACAACAACGCTTTGTTACTAACTAATAAAGCGTCAAAAGAAGCATTCGTAAGTAATAAGAATAGCCCCCCTAATGTACCAATAATTCCTAATACTTGATATTTAGGTGGCCATTTCTTTAAACTAAGAGAGACATAAGCAACAACAAATATAGGCGCTAAAAACTGAAGTAAGGTAGCTAGCACAGCATTGCTTTCATTTATCGCTGCTACGAAGGCATATTGTACGCCCAACATTCCTGCTACACCAAAGATGATTAGCTGTCTACTCCATATTTTTTGTTGCCATATACAGATGATATTTTTTCCAGTTAACAATAAATAGGCGAGTAATACAATACCCGCAACTGACAAACGAATGGTTAGCATAAAAGAAACTGTTAATGGGGTATGATTGAGTAACCATTCCATTAAAGGTCCTGTTGCACCCCACAACATCGACCCAGAGATTATAAATAGTAATCCTTTTAACCGTTCCACACCAATCCCGCTTCCTATATATGTACTAAAAACTGTTATTTATTTCAAAACTTTTCTTGCATTTCATTAGAAAAGTCCTAATTTTTTTCACCATCAAATATTTACAAATATATTCATAATGACTAATTCCCGATAATTCTCTATAATATTAGTATATATTGATTACCCAAGGAGATTGAATAAATCATGAGTCAAATCCATAAATCATTTACGATTGATGAACATTATTTAAATTCACTTCCTTTTCCTGCATTTGTCATAAACCAAGACGGACAAGCTTCTATTTGGGGAAAGAATGCTGAACAGCTATTTGGTTTTTCTGCTACTGATATTAAAGGACATACTACTCCATTCATACATGAAAATCTACTGCGTCAACTTTCATTTGAGACGTTCCAATCCATACTTCAAAGTGAAGACAGTACGTATTTAGATAAGGTTCAAGTGTATACAAGTTCAAATGAAGAAGTTACTACAGCGGTGTTGGCTAAACCGTTTATGGAACAAGGGGAACACCTTGTCTTATTTATGTTTATGTTACCTGAATTAATGATCAATTCTGTATCAAATAGTCGTACTTTTGCAGACTTAAAGCATGGTTTAGACTCCACTTTCATGACTGTAACACTAGACCAAGACGGATTTATTTTAGAATGTAATGCTGAATTCCTAAAAACAAGTCAATGGACACCAAAACGTGTTATCGGTAAAACGTTTTGGCAACTGTTCCCAGATAACGATGTAAGCGAAAAAATAACAAATACCATCTGGCGCAATTTAAACAATAGTAACACATGGCAAGGTGAGGTCGAAAAAGTTACAAAAACTGGCCAATCATATTGGGTACTGTTAACTGCAATCCCTACTTTTAATTTAGAAACGAATGAACAACAGTTTATTTTAATTGAAAAGGATATTACGAAGTCAAAAACAATTCAGCACCAGCTTGAAAAAATTGCATATATTGACACCGAGACAGGTTTAATGAATGCACATCGTCTTGAAAAAGTCATTTCTAGTATGATTGAAGAAGATAGACACTTTTCATTTGTCTATTTAAGCATCGATAAATTTTACACATTAAAAGAGTTACATGATCAACAAATTAACCAGAGCCTAATTATTGAATTTACAAATCGTATAAAAATGTATTTTCAAGACAGTGCAATGGCGCGTATCAATGAAAATGATTTTGTTGTCATAACACCTTTAAGTGAATGGTTTATTCAAGGCTTTTTATCTTACTTACAGCAGCATCCAATATACAGTAGTAATATTGCTGTGCCTATTTCGATTAGCGGTGGCATTACACGCTTCCCAGAAGATCAAACAACCTTCTCTCAACTAATGAAGGCATCCATCGCTACCATTACATCGGTACGTGAAGCTGGTGGTGATAAAATTGTCTCACTATCTAAAGCAACACATAAAGCTTTAAATCGTAAAGCTTTAATTGAAAAACGTTTACTTCAAGCGCTTGATCAGAAGAACCTTAAGGTCCTTTATCAGCCTCAAATTGATGTTTACACAGGCAAAGTTACAGTTGTAGAAGCACTCGTTCGCTGGGAAGATGAGGTCATGGGGGTTGTTTCACCAGATGAATTGATTCCAATCGCTGAGGAGACAGGGCTCATTAACAATATCGGTTCATTTATGTTAGAAAGAGCTTGTGAACAGGCGTTAATTTGGAAGAAGGCTGGCTTGAATTTAAAAGTGGCCATTAACTCTTCTGTACGTGAATTCCGTGACAAAAACATGGCCAAATCAATACTTGAAATGTTAGCAAAAACAGGTTGTCCTGCAAGCCTTATTCAAATTGAAATTACAGAGAAATTCGCTTTAGAAGCAGAAGCTGCAACCTTTATTACACAGCAAATGCGTAAGCTTGAAAACGAAGGTATCGTTTTCGTATTAGATGATTTTGGTACTGGATATGGTTCATTCCGATATATGCAAATTTTACCGATAGATACATTAAAAATTGATAAGACATTTACAAGTTCATTATTAAAGTCTGAAAAAACACAAAAGCTAATGCATGGCATGGTGCAATTAGGTAAATCCATGGAACTCAAAGTGGTTGCTGAAGGTGTTGAAACCGCTGAACAAGCCGACCTTTTAATCACATACGGCTGTGATGCTATTCAAGGCTATTATATTAGTAAGCCTGTTACACCAGAGGAAATTGAGGCATTGCTTGTAAAATAACAGTATTTCTGGCTGTCCAGCTCATTGGACAGCCTTTTATTTTTATGACATCTTACATCAGTAGGTTTATTTTTTGTATACGTTTTTTATTTTCATTTTACTCATATACATTGCACGGAATATAAGCTGCATGAATACCTCTGCAAATACCAGTCCCATAACAATCGCACCAGTTATTAAAAACGCCTTTAGACCATATTGTAAGCCTTGTAAATAATCATCTTCTACAACATTCCGCATCGCATTGTATGCCATGCCCCCTGGCACAAGCGGAATAATACCAGCTACAATAAAAATAATCATTGGCATTTTAAAGCGCCTTGCATACAAGTGTGCCACAATGGCAACGACAAATGATCCAAAGAAAGAAGCATTTACAACATCCATGTCATATTCTGTTAATACATAATAAATCAGCCAGCCAACTACGCCAACAAAACCACAATGAAGCAAAGTTTTTCGAGGTACATTAAAAATAATCGCGATACCTGCTGTTGCAAAAAAACTGACCACTAATTGTACGATTATATCCATAACATCCGCCTCCTAAAATGATAGGATGACGGCTATAGCTGCACCGATTGCAAATGCTGTTAAAAATGCCTCTGCTCCCTTTGCCATCCCTGACATAAAATGACCTGCCATTAAATCCCTCACTGCATTGGTAATTAAAATACCTGGTACGAGTGGCATGACAGAACTAATAATAATTTTGTCTATTGCTGCACCGTATCCAGATTTTACTGCAAAAAAAGCAATAAGACCAATGACTAACGAAGCAGTGAATTCTGAGAAAAATTTCACCTTTGTTAAGTGATTCATCCACACCAGCACAAGGAAACCTAACCCCCCTGCTACAAACGCAGCAGGAAAATCCGACCATCCTCCTTTAAACATTATAAGAAAGCACCCACTCGCAAGAGCTGCTGAGAAAACTTGAATATAAATTGGTAAAAAATAATTTGTTTTTTGTATCGACTTTAACTCGTCATAAGCTTCATCTAATGTTATCATGTGAGATGTGAGTCTACGAGATACTGAATTTACCAAGGCGATTTTTTGCAAATCTGTAACTCTACTGGAAATTGAAGTAATTCTCGTCGGCTGTGTCTTACCTAACGAAAAAATGATACCCGTAGGTGTAGCATAACATTGAGCATCTAACATATTTTGTGATTGTGCCATACGCAGCATCGTATCCTCCACACGGTATGTTTCTGCCCCACTTTCAATCATGATACGCCCTGCAAGTAGCAAGCAGTCAATTGTTAATTCATTATCCGCTTCTTGTAATATCATTACAGTTATCTACCTCCTTCAAAAGGTTCCTTGCCAATAGTAAATAGTATCGAACTGCAAATAAAAACTCAACCGTAAATCTTCAACATTTTTTTACATAATTCGTAGATTCGTATAACTTTTCCGATGATTCACACGTCTGATTGTATAGATAAATAATTTACAGAGGGGAGCGTATCCAACATGATGCAGGAACGCAGAAAACGACGCGGCCCAATGATTGATTTCCTATTAATTGGCCTCATTATTGCATTAACATCCATTATTCTTGTCATTATCCTGTCAAAGGATGACTTTAAGTTTCAAAAAATTAGTGCTTCGAAAGATTCAAACTCAAATTCTTTAAATAGTAATTTATCGACTGAAAGCTCTGCGTTTCCAGGGATACGTATTGTAACAGATGTTTCCAATGATAAACGCACACCTTTTGCCATTCACTATCCACAAACAGAAAATAAGGTTTTTAATGACGCCGTATTACAGTACATAACGGATTCAAAAGAAAACTACTTGTCGGAAATGAAAAAAAACAATACAAAAGATGCAATGGGCGAGCTAAATATTAGCTTTGAGACATTTCCATATCAAGAGCACTATTATTCTTTTGTCCTAACAAAAATGCAGTACCTAGGTGGAGCCAATCACGAGGTTTCTACGAAAACATTTTTCTTTAATAATGAAACAGGTGAACAAATCGATATAAAAACATTGCTGCAGAACGATGAAAATAACTTGTCGACAATTGCTACACATGTCCGCAAAGATTTACAGCAAAATCCACAACTAAAAGTTGAACTTAATAAAGATGATTTACTAACAGCTACGGAGCCAAAATGGGCAAATTTTGAACGTTTTGCTATTGTAAAAGATGCGTTACTCTTTTACTTCGATGAATATGAAATTGCAAACGGTGCAGCTGGTGCTCCAATTGTGAAATTGCCACTTACGCTTATTAATCCCTTGCTAGCATCTGATTTTCAAATTGCTATGGAGACTATGGAACCGACGAAACCTGAAACTCCAGGGGACCCAAATGCTAAGCGTATTGCATTAACATTTGACGATGGTCCACATCCGATTGTAACAGAACAGATTTTAGACATCCTCGATAAATACCATGCCAAAGCCACATTTTTCATGCTTGGTAGTCGAGTACAATACTATCCTGATATAGCCAGAGATGTTCTTGCACGTGGACATGAGATTGGTAACCATACATGGAACCATCCCGTATTAACAAAATTATCATCAGAGCAAGTGTTAAAGGAATATTCTTCAACAGCAGCAGAAATTGAGTTAGCTATCAATCAAGGTGCGACTGTCTTTAGACCTCCTTACGGCGCAACTAATAATGACATAAATGCTCAAATGCCAATTCCGGTAGTACTTTGGAGCATTGACACCATGGACTGGAAGCACAGAAATGCCCAACAGCTACTCCCTTATGTTAAAAATAATTTGCACAATAATGCCATCGTCTTAATGCATGACATCCATCAATCAACAGCGGATGGACTTGATGCTGTACTTGCCTTTTTACAAGAGCAAGGTTATGAATTCGTTACAGTATCTGAAATTCTACCCTATCGTCAATAAGCAATTACAGTGCTTATAGTTAGAGAGTGTACTTTTATCACCATTACTAATCTAATTAAAGAAAATGTCCAATGAACTTAATAAAATTCATTGGACATTTCTTCATTTTATTTGCAGTGTGTCGAGTGATTTGAAGTCCTTCAGCTGATAGCTCTTTACTTCATTGCGTGCAACTGTGTAAAGGGTGTCATCGATATATACGACACGTTGTACGAGTTGCTCCCAATTTTCATAAAGATCATCTGTGTCTTTACTTATGATATTGCCTTTTAAAACAATGCCTTTTTCGGCTGTGATTTCATAAATTTGCGCCCCTTGGCCTTTGTATACTATTTCGTCTTCTTTTCCTGCTTCATACAGGACTACTGGGAAACCGAAGTAATTGTACTCGCTATTACGGAATAACGCTTTCGGATTATATTGCACTTCTGAATTAGAACCTTTACCGCCAATTTTCACCGTTGACCGCTCTTTTGGATTTTGGAAATCTGATACATCAAATAAAGACATTTTCATATTCGTTGTCACCGTAAAGTTACGCTTTGAATATTCGTCATAGCGCTCCTCTGTATCGTAGCCAATTCCTATTAGGTGTGTGTCATCCAATGGGTGTAAATAGTTGCTATAACCAGGAATTTTCAGTTCGCCTAGAACAGTTGGTTTCTTTGGATTTTCTACATCAATGACAAAGAGTGGATCAACCTGCTTAAATGTCACGACATATGCCTTCCCCCCCATAAAACGGGCCGAGTATACTTTTTCGCCTGGTGCTAAATCTTTCACTGACCCAAGCTCTTTTAAATTTTTATCTAAAATGAATAAGTGATTACGTGATACATTTTGTTCATCCCTCATATTCCCCTCTGTTGTAACAATGCGGAAATCACCTTTATATTCATCCATAGAATATTGATTTAACGCAATTCCCTTTACTTTAGTCGCACCTACAAAATTCAATGCCGTCCCATCAATATCCCATTTAAAGACTTGTGTATCTACTGGCGTTGGCATCCAAATCATATCCATGACCCTCTTGTCTGCAGTGCCTCCTCGGTTTCCATCATACATTGGTGTTGTTAAATACAGTGCATTTTCCGACATGTATAGCCCGCTACTACCACCTAAATACCCCTTTGTATTTGCTGTTGTTGTGGCACCATTTTTCATATCCACTGCCGTAATCAGGCTATACGTACCATCCATTGTGTTCGGTAATATAGAAATTTTCTCAATTGGTAAACTTTTATACTCTTTACTTACCGAACTATCATAAGTTTTCGGCTTTAAATCCGGTGTCTGCCCTTGTTCCAACAACCAATAATTAGGATGCATATTCCCAATTAAATATAACGTATCATTAGTAATTCGGATATCCTGTAAATGCCCCTCTTGTGCAACCTCACGTATAAACTTAGGATTTTTTGGATTTGTTATATCAAAAAAAGTTGCCGTTGTCATGCTCGTGCCAACTTTTTCAATATACTCATCCCCAATTGCAATTAAAACATTGTCGTACAAGGCAAGCTTTGAAATATACTGTGATTCTTTTAGCTTAACTGTCGTTGCTAATTTTAAGCTATTCGGATTGCTGGCATCCACAACGGAGATACTTTGATCTTTTACCGCATAGATTATGTCATTTTTAACAACGACAATATCGCCTTCTTCTACACCATCCACTTGATTGTTTGTCGTAGAGGAGTTACTTGAATCGGCCACAGAGCTCGCTTTATCCTCGCTACTAGAAAAGTTTTCTGTACTTGATTCTAATGCCACTTCCCCATTACTATTGGCTACAATCGCTTTGAAATATTGTTGCAGCTCTTCCTCAGACTTTACGTTTTCCAATTTCTCAACGACCGTAAATGCAATGACATGCGATGCAGTTTTAAGCTCACTTTGTACAAATGCTTGCTTTTTGACATGTAATTTATAACTTCCTGGCGCTAATTCACTAACGACAAGTGTTTTACTATCTTCTCCCAAAGTAATCGTTGCAGTCACTTTTTGCCCATTATCATCCGTTACATAGACATTTTCATCTGTTATTTTGCCAGCTTTTATTGTTTTAGAGAATGACGCTTTCCAGCTTTGAGTCGCCATAATGGTATTGACCGCCTTTGCCTCAGCTTTAGGAGCCATCATAAAAGTAAAAATCCCCGGTAGTACAGCTAGCACTGAGATGAGCATAATTGCTATCCATCTATTTCTCATGTTTTTCCACTCCTTCATATACTTGTTTATTCATTAGACTGACAAAAGATAGGAAAGTTACATTTTTCTGATAATTTTTTTATAAAAAAAACGAGGGGAATAAATCCCTCTCGTTTACGGTTCAAACGGCCATTTGGGTAACATTTTTGCTAACGCTTTATCATTTCGTCTACCAAGGACATAATCCGCTTGCATAATTGTGTGAATTTCACGAGTACCCTCGTAAATAACCGGTGCTTTAGAGTTACGTAAATAACGCGCAACTGGATAATCATCTGAATAACCGTATGCTCCATGAATCTGAAGTGCATCATCCGCTGCTTTATTTGCAAAATCACAGGCCTGCCATTTCGCAAGAGATGTTTCCCTTGTATTACGGATACCTTTATTTTTCAACTCGCCAACGCGATAAACGAGCAGTCGGCTCATTTGATAGCCTGCCTCCATTTTGGCAATCATCTGCCCGACAAGCTGATGCTCACCAATTGGCTTGCCAAACGTTTCACGCTCGTGACAGTATTTTACGCTTGCTTCGATACATGCCTGAATAAGACCAACAGCACCTGCCGCTACTGTAAAACGACCATTATCCAGTGCTGACATCGCAATTTTGAAACCTTCTCCTTCTTCCCCTAGCCTATTTTCTACTGGAACGCGTAAGTCTTCGAAAAAGAGTTCGCCCGTATTGCCTGCACGAATACCATACTTCCCTTTAATAGCCTTCGAGGTAAAACCTACCATCGAACGTTCAACAATGAAGGCACTAATTCCATGATGCTTTTTGGATTTGTCTGTGTAAGCAAAAACAATAAAATGATCGGCTATATCACATAATGAAATCCAAGTTTTTTGCCCATTCAACACATAATACTCACCGTCGCGTACAGCTGTAGTTGACATTGCCGCTACGTCTGACCCCGCCCCTGGCTCCGTTAGTCCGAATGCACCAATGCGTACTCCCTTTGCCTGCGGAACAAGATATTGCTCCTTTTGCGACTCGGTACCCCATTGCATCAATGTCATGCTATTCAAACCCGTATGCACCGATACAGCTGTTCGAAAAGCGGTATCTCCTCGCTCAAGCTCCTCACAGACAATGGCAAGCGCGTTATAATCCATGCCACTGCCTCCATACTGCTCAGGTACACAAACCCCCATTAGTCCAAGCTCTGCAAGTCTGGACCAAACGCTAGCATCGAAGCTTCCTTCCGCATCCCATTTTGCAATATGTGGCAATATTTCTTCATCCACAAACTGGCGTACTGTTTTTCGGAGTATTTCTTGCTCCGTTGTAAATTCAAAATTCATGGCCATCACCTACCATTTCACAATCATTGCAGATTTATGAGACGTCTCTTTAATAACAACGCCACGTTTTGCCATTTCATTAATATACGTATCACCTGGTACAATCGCTTCTGGTGCAAAAACACCTCGATTCGTAATCGAGCCTTCACCAATCATTTGTGCAACGACAGAAATTGTATTGGCTGTTGCACGTGCCATTGCCGTTTCGTTAATCGTCATATCTTTACGTACAACCATTTCGTACTCATACGTGACCTGCTGTTGTGCTTTCTCACCTGCCACAATCACACGTAACAATACCGCATCAGGTTTTGTTCCAAGCTCTAATTTCTTCTTAAGTGCCTCTCGTACCACAGCTCGCACAGGCACTTCCATACTATCTACCTCAACCTTATTACTAGAATCTAAGAATCCTAAATCTGCTAACAATTTAAATTTCTCAGCGTGCCCCTTATAGCGAATCGTTTTATATTCTAATGTTCGAACATTTGGGAATGTCTTATATAGTGTCGATATGCCACCAGATGTATAAAATGCCTCAAGCACGCCAAAACCATCGAAATAAATTGGCTCGACTCCTGTTAATGATGGCACTTCTTCAAGTCTACCCTTCTGAATCATTTTAGAAGGTTCTGTATAGTGGTCAAATACACCATCTAAAGAAAATACACGTGTATAGTGAAGAGGTGGCTTTGGCTCTGTTGGTATACCACCGACAAATAGCTTAATAGATTCTACTTCATCTAATTTTGACGCACCATAGCCCGCCAATATATTGACCATCCCTGGCGCTACGCCCAAGTCAGGAATAATTGTAACACCCTTCGCTTTTGCTTCTTCATCAAATTCCAAAATCTTTTCTGTCACACCACCGATATGACCACCTAAGTCTACAGAATGAACACCCGCTTCAATCGCTGCTCTCGCTACACGCTCATTGAATGAATAAAATAAGGCATTCACAACGACATTTCCTTTCGCAATAACTGACGTCAATGAGTCATCCGATTCCGCATGAAGCTCAACGACTTCAACTCTATCTGTATGCAACGTGTCCACAAATTCCTGTGCTGTCTTCACGTCAATATCCCCTAAAAATACACGTTCTACATTGTTATTTTTAATTAAATCACGAGCTACCTCTTTCCCCATTAACCCTGCACCTAATACAACAACTTTCATCATGAACATCCCCTTTCAATGATAGGTTACTCTGTATCGATTTGTGCTCTTTGTAATTTCCCACTGTAATCTACATAAATGCTTTTCCATTCCGTATATACATCCAATGCGGCAACACCTGAGTCACGGTGACCATTCCCCGTCCCCTTTGTTCCACCAAATGGCAAATGAATTTCAGCACCTGTTGTGCCTGCATTTACATAAACAATACCTGTGTCTAAATCTCGTTGTGCGCGGAAAATTGTATTAATATTTTGTGAGAAAATAGAGCTAGATAAGCCAAATTTCACACCATTATTTACTTCGATCGCTTCATCTAAACTTGTGACTTCAATTAGAGAAACTACTGGCCCGAAAATTTCTTCCTGCGCAATAATCATATTAGGCTTTACATTGGTAAACAATGTTGGTTCATAGTAAAACCCTTTGTCATAGGGTGCCTCATTTAAGATTCTTCCTCCAGCTAGTAATGTTGCACCTTCTTTTTTACCAATTTGCACATAATGATTTATTTTCTCGAGGGCAGCTTTACTTATAACAGGACCGATTTTCACGCTTTCATCCAAGCCATCTCCAATTGTTAAATGCTGCATTGCCTCTAAAAGAAGTTTTTCTAATTCTTCTCTTACATCCTTATGCACAATCACGCGACTACATGCTGTGCATCTTTGACCTGCCGTACCAAAAGCACTCCATAAAATGCCTTCCGCAGCAAGATGTAAATCCGCATCATCCATAACAATAACCGCATTTTTCCCACCCATCTCCAAAGAGATTTTTTTCAAATGCTTTCCACCAAGCTCTGCTACCTTACTCCCTGTTGTAGTAGATCCGGTAAACGAAATAACTTTTACATCTGGATGTTCAATTAATGCTGTTCCTACAGTGGGTCCTGTACCAAAGACAATATTGGCAACACCAGCTGGCAAGCCTATCTCTTGAAAAATTTTCCCCATTTCATAGGCCATCATCGGTGTTTCATTTGATGGTTTCCAAATAAATGTATTTCCTGCCACTAAAGCAGGAAACGACTTCCATGTAGCAATGGCAACAGGGAAATTCCAAGGTGTTATTAAGCCCACAACACCTATCGGGGCACGTACACTCATGGCAAATTTATTGGCAAGTTCAGACGGCGTTGTCTCCCCAAACAATCGTCGCCCTTCTCCCGCCATATAATAAGCCATATCAATCCCTTCCTGTACCTCGCCCCTTGCCTCCTCAATAACTTTTCCCATTTCTTTTGTTAAAACAGTAGCTAGGTATTCTTTTTTTTCTTTCATCTTTTGACCGACGGCGTACAAATAATCTGCACGTTTTGGTGCTGGCACAAGTGCCCATTCTTTTTGCGCTTGCTTTGCTACAGCTACCGCCTCCTCTACTTCACTTGTCGTTGAGCGAGGAATAGTAGCTAGAAGCTCACCATTTGCAGGGTTCGTCACTGCTATACTTTGTAAATGTGAATGTGCTACCCATTCACCGCCAATATAGTTTTTAATATCCATTAAAAACACCCCCTGAAAGATTTCAATTATGCCTGAGCGGAATTACACCATATTATAGAGGTTGCTTGGGCCTACTAGATGCAGACTAGTTTTAGCTGATATGCATCTGGCTAAACACTGGCAATAAAAAACGTTTACCGCTTTTGTAAAGATAAGATTTTTGTATGAATGCTCAAATCTAGGCAAACTTCAAGTCTGATTCCCCTTCAATATATTGACATCCGCCAGAGGCTTTATCTTTATTCAGCTGTCATTGAGCACCCACAAAAGAAAGAATGGCCTCTACATTCAACGTACAAATCCCTCGAAAATCTTTTGCTGAATGAAAAAAATAATACACATTCTAGTTTTTTATATTCGACATTTTCTAGTTTATTCCCTTTTTTTCTAAAATAATTAATTACACAGTGAAACTATTGTGTCTTATAATCGTATAAAGTAACAACAAAATTACTATTGGAGGAATTGTATAATGAATAACCATGAAATTGACTACAAAATATTTGGTAATGACATGCAATACGTGCAGGTTGAACTAGATCCACAGGAAACGGTAGTTGCAGAAGCAGGAGCTTTAATGATGATGGATCAATCGATTGAGATGGAGACTATTTTTGGCGATGGCTCTAAAGGCAGTGCACAAAGTGGCTTTATGGGGAAATTACTTGGTGCGGGGAAACGTATAATCACAGGTGAAAGCTTATTTATGACAACATTCACCAACGCCGGTACAGGGAAACGTCATGTGTATTTTGCTTCTCCATATCCTGGTAAAATTATTCCAATGGATTTGAGTCAATTGAATGGAAAAATTATTTGTCAAAAGGATGCTTTTTTAGCAGCCGCTAAGGGCGTTTCAGTCGGTATCGAATTTCAGAAAAAAATCGGTGTAGGTTTCTTCGGCGGTGAAGGTTTCATTATGCAAAAACTTGAAGGCGATGGCATGGCCTTCGTTCATGCTGGTGGGGCTATTCATCAAAAAACCCTACAACCAGGAGAAGTTTTACGTGTCGACACAGGATGTTTAGTCGCTATGACATCTGATGTAGATTACAATATCGAAATGGTAGGGGGCGTAAAAACAGCATTATTTGGTGGGGAAGGCATTTTCTTCGCAACTTTACGTGGTCCTGGTACTGTATGGGTTCAATCATTACCATTTAGCCGTTTAGCAAGCCGTATCTTTGCAGCCGCTCCAATTTCACAAGGCGGCGGTGGCCAATCCTCAGGTGAGGGTGGAATTGGCGGTCTATTTGACATGTTCAATAAATAATAATGCCCATTTTTCTTTTATTCACTAGCAAATACTTAAACAACCATAAGGTGAAACTTCAATCAGTGAGGATTCTTCATTCCCACTGATTGTTAGTTGAACCAATCGGGCTTTGCCGGTCAGTTGCTCGCTCACCTCTTTCCACTTGAGGTGGGCGGCTTACTGACCTTTTTTCAGTCTATTCTATTGGATACGGCCTTGCCCTGCCCGTATGCAGTAAGTGCATTGACATTGAGTGTCAGCATCGCTGTTCTTGTTTTCAACGAAGCACTACCAATATGGGGAAGTGCTACAACATTCGGGAGCGTTAATAACGGGTGATCCATCGAAATCGGCTCATGTTCAAAAACATCTAGCCCCGCTGCCCATAGCTTGCCATTCTTCAAGGTATCGTAAAGTGCAGTCTCATCAATAATGCCCCCTCGAGAAGCGTTAATCAGCACCGCGTCTTCCTGCATCATAGCTAATTCCTTCGCGCCAATTAATCCAACTGTATCACTGTTAAATGGTGTCATAATGACAACAAAATCAGATTGTTTTAAGAGATCCTCAAGAGGTGCATATCGAAAACCGTACATTTCCTCTGCCTCATGGCGACGTCTACGATTATGATATAAAACCTTCATGTCGAACCCCTTTGCACGTCTTGCTACTGCCTGACCGATACGTCCCATTCCGATAATCCCTATAGTTGTACCAGACACATCCTTACCAACTAACTGCATTGGGTACCAACTTTGCCATTTGCCATCACGCAAATAACGCTCACTTTCTGGTATTCTTCGGGCTGTTGCAAGCAATAAGCCAAATACTAAATCTGCAGTGGTATTAGTTAAGACACCAGGAGTATTTGTTGCCATGATGCCTCGTTTGCGTAACGCTACCACATCAATATTATTGAAACCTACCGCTAAATTTGTCACAAGTTTCAAATTGGGTGCGTGTGAAAGTAATTCCTTATCAACCTTATCCGCAATCGTTACCCATAATACCTCACAGTCCGCGACAGCTGCTAAAAGTTTGTCTCGCGGGATAACGATTTCTTCATCCTGCCACTGCTCAATCTCATAAAATTCCTCTAACGGCTCGACAATATGCGCCGGAAATTTACGTGTAATAAACAATTTCTTTTTCATGTTCCCAACACCCCTCTATTCATTTCCCCATGTCGCTTTTAGCGTATCACTAATAAGTCATGTGCTCAAGCAGCCATTTACATTTGACAGTCGCTATTAAAAACAATTGGCTGTTTGATTTTATCTGTCATTTTACCCTTTTTATCCGTCACTTCAACTATCAACAATTTCACCTATAAAAAAGCTATGCACCCTTTCCAATGCATAGCCTTTCATCCAATTAGTTAAAATTCTTTTATTGTTGTATCGAGGCGACTTGAAACTCTCTCCAATTCCTCTGAGGACTCGCCTATGGATTCAATAATATTCGCCAACTCTGTTATTTGGTGTCCCACATTTTGAAAGTTTACTATAGAGCTGTTCACCGAGCCTGATATGGCATTAAATGCTTTTAAGGATTCTACGTTTTGTTCAATACTGCTATTCACAAGCTCCTGAATTTCCTGAATCGCTTGTACTACCTGATTTGTAATACCGTTGGACATCCCGATTAAATCTGCTATTTGTTGCACTGAATCTTTCGTTTGATCTGCTAGCTTCCGTACCTCATCGGCAACAACCGCAAAACCTTTTCCATGTTCTCCTGCACGAGCAGCCTCAATTGCTGAATTTAGTGCAAGTAGGTTTGTTTGTCCTGAAATATTTTTAACCATTTCAACTACAACATTAATTTTTGAGGATGAATGATTTAATTGCTCCACCATCTTCGCCATTTCAATCGTCTTATTATTTATTTTTCCAGTTTGCTCATTTATTACTACTATTTTTGAATAACCTTCAGTAGACACCTGCTGCATTGTATTCGCTTCATCTATACTTTCCTTCAAATATGCATTCACTTGCTTCGTACTAGAAATAAGTTCAGTTACCGCCTCATTGGTTTCATGAGAATGAGTCTCTAACTGCGTTGAAATTTCACCAACAATCCCCTTTACGTGTGCACGTACATTATTACGTTGCTCCTCTAATAACGTATGAGTGTAATTATCGTATTCTTCTAATACAATTTGCTGTTCGAAATTACAAATTTTGCTGATGGCATCACAAAATTTTTCTTCTTCATCTTTTATTAAATGCAGTTCATAGACGATCTTGCGCAATGATTTTTCAAGGTTTTGAAATGCAGCTAAATACCACTTTGGATACAAGTTAATCTTTACATGCATCTTCCCAACACGTCGTCGTTTTTCTAAATAGGCCTCGTCAATTCGCCCTTCAAACATTTCTATAATATGGCGACGCAACGTTTGGCGTAAGCGCTCACTCGAACTGTGCTTTTGAATAATTTCCAGTAAAGCCGGTACACTTTCAACTGCTTCATAAAACGTTGCTACAACCTCTACAGCATTTTGCTCAATATAAGGTTTCAAACTTCTAATTAATTGTAAATCTTGTTCTGTAAGATTGACGAGATTTAACTGCAATAAACGTTCTTGTTCTTGAATAATAACCCCAGTATTTGACACATCACTCATAACAATTGTATTTCGCTTAGGTTTACTTCCAAACTGAAACATCTTTCCACCCCATAAATATTATCTTGTGCATTACATGTCTTTTTTACTAAATACTATTAATAGAATAAAAGTATTATAACCTTATATAAAATTGATTATAATGTATATTTTCTCATATTTACAATGGTAAAGATAATGTATATTTTAAAGAAATCCCATTTTATAGTTCTTTAAAACTACTAACACAATGAAAAACCATCAAAAAAAGTTACAAAATTCAAAAAATACATGAAATATATGGTTAAAAAATTCTATATACAAAAAAGGTCACTCATCCTTGTGACAGATGAGTGACTTTTCGTTTACATAAAAATAATAATACTTAATATAGCAGCCAATACCAAACGGTAAATCGCGAATGGCATCAGTTTCACTTTTGAGATAAGCGCTAAGAAGAACTTAATGGATAGTAAAGCAAATATAAATGAACTAATAAAGCCGACTGCATAAAAACCAAAGTAATCCATTGACAGCGTATCCCAGTTTTTCAGTACCGATACAAGACTTGCCCCTGCCATAATTGGGACCGCCATTATAAATGTGAAATCAGCTGCTACACGGTGACTAATCCCGAAAAGGACCCCACCCGATATTGTTGCACCCGAACGTGAGAAACCTGGCCATAGAGATAAACACTGAACTAAGCCAACTTTGAATGCTAAGCCATATGAAATATCATCTAAAGAATCAACTTTTGGCTTTCTCGGTGCAAACTTATCGGCAACAATCATTAGAATTGCGCCAGCCACTAATGCATAGATGACATGCTCTACTTTAAATAAGTGATCGTCTATAAAATCTTTAAATGCGAAACCTAATACTACTGCTGGTAGCATACCAACAATCACATGCATTAAGTTGAATCGTCCTTTCATCGATCTTGATTGACCATCAATATTGTATAAACCAACTAGACTTAACATGCGCTTCCACATAACGACGATTACCGCTAAAATTGAACCTAGCTGTACGACGATTTTAAATGTGTTAGCAGGATACTTCCCTAAAAATTCTTCTGTTTTTAACCACATATCATCCACAATAATCATATGCCCGGTAGACGATACTGGTGCAAACTCTGTCATTCCCTCAACAAAGCCTAAAATAAGTGCCTTTAATAACTCTATGAAATCCACATTGTCACCTTACCTTTTAACATTATTCAACAATCGTTTTTTGTGGCGCCAGCAATACGCCAGCCACATTACGCAAGGCGTAATTAATTTTTCCAAACACCAACTAATTATAAGATACTCTTTTTCCATATACTATAGCTTTTTAACGAAAAGTTATATCGATTACCCAAAGCTCCGAACGACTGCCTATACGCATCGGTGGACCCCAGAACCCAAATCCCGATGAAACAAGTGTATGCATTTGATCCTTCAACTTATAACCATAATCAAGCTCGAATACACGTGCCGTAATATATTGATTTGGCCACATTTGTCCCTTATGTGTATGACCTGACATATGAAAATCTACGCCTTCTTGAGATGGAGTTACAAGATCATTTGGTGTATGATTCATGACAAACCATGGCAAATTATCACTGTGTCGCAATGCATCTAATTGCTGTCGCTCTTTATTTGTAATATCTTCTTGACCCGTTACTATAAACGCATTTTCAACTCGAATTGTTTCATCTCTTAAAATATTCACACCTGCTTTATCCATCACTTCTACAAATTCCGGAATTTTTTTGCCGTAATATTCATGATTTCCAAGCACACCGTAGACTCCGTAAGTAGCGGTTAGTGATTTCATCGTCTCTGCCATTCCTTCTTTCACAAACCATTTAGGATCATCATCCACAATGTCTCCTGCTAGAAAAACAATATCTGGCTTCGCTTCATTCGATAAATTGACAAAACGTTGTAAGTGCTTTTTATTTGATAGCACACCTAGATGGAAATCCGAAGCAACTACAACACGCATCGCAGATAGTTCACTATCCTTTTTATCCATCGTTATTTCTAAATTACGTACAACTGGAGAATACGCTAAGTAAGAGCCAACTATGCATAAGAGAACGAATAGAGTAATTACTATACTTCCGATTATTTGTACATTTTTAAACGGGGTTAACCAAAAAACAAAATGCGCTGCCAAGCACAGCAGTAAGCCATATTCGAACACAAACATCCAATAATTCCCTATAATTGAAAACACTCTTATAGATTCATGTATCCGTCCAATAACAATGCTAAAGGCTAGAATATAAAAGCACAACCAATAAAAAACTGGATAGTTGAACCAGTTCATCGCAACAAGCCACTGCTTTACGCTCCACCCTATGCAGAAGTTTAACGCACTATATATACCAACTACGAGTATTCCTATTATTACTTTTGCCATATAAAAGCCCTCTATTTTCATATATTCATAGTTGATTATAGCATTACAATGTAAAATCGTATTTTCTAAAGCTCTTTTATTTTTTCCATACTTTCTGTAACATGATACATGTAAGAGATTATTTACGTATAAACAAGCGAAAAGGGGTGTTATTCGAATGGTAAGATACAAATTTGAATCAACAGAGCATGAGTTATTCCGTAAAACCTTACGTAAGTTTTTAGCAGAAGAGGCTGAAGTACATTATGCACAATGGGAGAAAGATCATCTTGTACCGCTGGAATTTTGGCGGAAGTTTGGAGAAATGGGCTACCTATGCCCACAAGTAGAGGAACAATACGGTGGCCTAGGTTTAGATTTTAGCTTTAGTGTTATTATCCAAGAAGAGCTAGAGCGCATTGGTTCAAGTCTTATTGGTATCGGCCTGCATAATGATATTGTCGTCCCGTATATTGAGGCTTATGGTACAGCAACACAAAAATCTCGCTGGCTACCGAAATGTATCACAGGGGAATACATTACGGCGATTGCCATGACAGAACCAGGTACAGGCTCTGATTTAGCAAATATCCAAACAACAGCAATACGCAACGGTGATCATTATATCGTCAACGGACAAAAAACATTTATCACAAATGGTATTCATACAAATTTAGCCGTTATAGCGGTGAAAACTAATCCATCTGCGGAGAAAAAACATCGCGGTATTAGCCTTCTCGTCATTGAAGAAGGTACACCTGGATTCACCAAGGGACGACAGCTTGAAAAAGTTGGCATGCATGCGCAGGATACGGCCGAACTATATTTTGAAGATTGTCGTGTTCCAGTAGAAAACCTACTTGGTGAAGAAGGAAAAGGATTCAACTATATGATGGAAAAGTTGCAACAAGAACGTTTAGCAGTAGCTATTGCTGCCCAAACAGCTGCCGAGGATATGCTGGCTTTAACAATAGATTATGTAACATCACGTCAGGTCTTCGGGAAAGCCATTAGTGAGTTCCAAAATACACAGTTTAAAATAGCTGAAATGGCGACAAAAATAGAACTTGGCAAAACTTTTTTAGAATCTTTAATAGAAGAACATATCGCTGGCAAAAATGTTGTGACTAAAGTTTCAATGGCAAAATATTGGATTACTGAAAATGCGCGAGAGCTATCTGCCCAGTGTATGCAGTTGCACGGTGGCTACGGCTATATGGATGAATATAAAATTGCAAGACGTTATCGTGATATTCCTGTAATGTCTATTTACGCCGGTACAAATGAAGTGATGAAAATGATTATAGCAAAAAATTTAGGACTATAAGAGCTTTACACTTTCTACGTGAATCCCAACTGTCTTATCATCGTTCATTACAAAAAAACAGCGGCACTATCTGCCGCTGTCCATTTACACTGTTGGTATACGAACGATCACTTTAAATAAATCTCCATCAACATCGATGCTCATACGTGCTCCATGCAAATCCACGATTGATTGTGCAATGGCTAAACCTAGCCCTGAACCTTCCGTATGACGTGAAGCATCTGCTCGCTTAAAGCGCTCAAACAATTCATCTGCATTTTCACTGATTTCATATTTTGCGACGTTCTTTACGGTGAATTCTACATCACCATTAGCTGTACGTTTTAAGGTAACATAGACACGCGTACCTTCTAATGCGTACTTCAATACATTGACGATCAAATTATCAATGAGTCTCCACCATTTTTGTCCGTCTACATAAGCATAAAGTGGTTCGCGCGGCATCGTCATTCGTAAATCTAAACGTGCTTGCGCTAAGTCCTCCTCATGCTCCCCTACTGCCTGCTGCACAAGCTGTGTTAAATCAACACGACTTCGATGAAGCTCAATATTCCCACTCGCCATTTTCGATACTTCAAAGAGATCCTCAATCAGTACTTTTAAACGCTCTGATTTTTTATCGAGAATATGAATATACTGCTTGCGCTCTTCGTCAGTAATATCTGATTTTTTCAGTAGATCGGTATAGGTAATAATGGATGTTAACGGCGTACGTAAATCATGGCTAACATTCGTAATGAGCTCTGTTTTCAAACGTTCACTTTTTGCCTGCTCATGCATCGACGTACGAACACCTTCACGTAAGTGATTAAGATTCTCCGCATGATTGGCAAGTGGTGATTTCCCTTTTATCATGACGTCGCGGTTCAGACGCCCTTCTGCCATGTCCTTCGTGTCTTTCATAATACGGTTTAGATAACCCATTCTCGAAAGAAAAACGACCATTGCTGGTATACCTACAAAAGCACAGACCCCAAATACGAATACCGGGAATCCGCCAGCTACCATCGAAGCGACAAGACTACCACCACCAAAAAAAGCAGCTGCGACCATAACAATGGAATGTAATGCGATGGAACGATTTAAAAACAGATCAGTTAGCGAATCTCCTAATCCCCATAAATAACTGTCTTTCAAGTTATCCCCTAGTTTTTTTGCTGTACTCACTCGATCATACAACCAAATAAGTTGTACGAAAAATGCAATACCTATAATAATTAAAACGAATAGTTTCAATAGAAAATCAATGAAAAAGCGTACATAATTGGACTCGTATGCAAATTCAATCGATTCGAAGGCCATATACGATGAAGACCAATATATACAGCCAGTAATGAACAAAATAGCGACTTGTATATCAATTCGTAGCTTTTCCAGATTATTTTTCTCTTTTAAGCCTTGCACTGCTAGAAGCACTTCTTTAC
This sequence comes from Lysinibacillus sp. UGB7, assembly GCF_049058285.1. NCBI lineage: Bacteria > Bacillati > Bacillota > Bacilli > Caryophanales > Bacillaceae > Lysinibacillus > Lysinibacillus sp. UGB7. Next base: position 63,019 of record NZ_JBMGUV010000005.1, on the reverse strand, counting down.
GTCCTTTCCATGTAAAGATTGCTGCTAGTATACTTATTATCCAAATGATAAAAAACATGTATTGATTTCGTTTGAAACGATCATAGCCATCCATCACTGCTGCTGCCTGCGCTGCCTTTTTAGAAATTGTAAGTGTACCTGTGTAATTTACAGTTTCATTGAATATTTCGTAATCAAGATAGACATTGGATGAAGAAAAAATATGATTTAAATTATTACTTATATTCCAAGTACTTAAAGGGTGCTGATACGTATATTTTACTTTGTATGCACTGCTGTCAGAAACATCGCCTGAATCAAATACTTCACCGGTTTCGTTATTTGTTAATTCATATGACCAGTAATGATAGTTTTGTGCGAAACTTTTTGCTTCCTCTTGCGCAGATTTTATATATTTGTCAACAAGCGCTTCCTTGTCTGCTTGAATTTTCTTGCGAACATATTCATCATCTTGGAAATTCGTAGTAATGTCCTTAATTTTTTCATTTCGCTCGCTTTCAAGCTTTTTCTTCAATTCAGTCGCATTGACATCAGCCGCTTCTTGAATGCGATTGTCGTATTGTGCATTAATATTTGCTACCTGGTCACTTAGTGAACCATAGTAATTACGATGTTCTTCAATTTCATTTTGCGTAACTTCTATTTTGCTCTTTAATTCCTCAGCATTTGGTTTATTCAATATCAGCGGCCCTAGCTCTGATTGAAAATTATCTAGCTCATGCTGAAAATCTTCAGATTGAAAATATGACTTCCCTATATACTGATAGCCAATCTTCGAAAATGTAAAGACGCCAAAAACCAGCCAGATTAAACAAACAAGTGTGAGAAGAGACTTCCATTTTTTCATCACTATAACGACTCCCCTCTAAAAAATTCTTTCAAGCAATTGTAGCACTTCAGATGAACGGGCATTTACCATCTGATACGCATACACGCCAAAATAGATAAGGCCAATAACCCCAGCCACAAAACCTGCTATTGTTAGATAATGTTCTAGTTTATTTCTCCATTTTATAGCCAACGCCCCATACCACCTTTAAATAGCGTGGATTTTTCGGATCTGCCTCAATTTTTTCACGTATTTTACGAATGTGTACTGCTACAATATTTTCAGCATTGTAGGCTTCTTCATTCCAAACACGCTCATAAATCTCTCGAATCGAAAAAACACGCCCTGCATTCTTCATTAATAATTCTGTAATTTTATATTCAATTGGTGTTAAACGAACGGGCTCGCCTTCCAAAATTACTTCTTTAGCATCCTCATCTAACACAAGACCGTCAATTTCTACCTTCGCTGTTTCATCATTGTACGTCCCAAGTTGTACATATCGTCGTAGCTGTGATTTCACACGTGCCAAAAGCTCTAATGGATGGAATGGCTTTGTGACATAATCATCGGCTCCAACGGATAAGCCATGAATTTTATCGCCGTCTTCCGCCTTCGCACTAAGCATAATAATTGGAATATTGCGTTCTGCACGGATTTTAAAAGTTGCCGTAATGCCATCCATATTCGGCATCATAATATCCAAAATAATTAAATGAACTTCATTGTTCTCAAGCTGCTCCAGTGCCTCTACACCGTCAGCCGCTTTAATAACATTGTAGCCTTCGTTTTTTAAGTAAATTTCAATACCATCACGAATATCTTGATCGTCATCTGTTACAAGAACCGTTAACTTCGTCATGATATACACCTCGCTCTCAAATAATAGTGTACCTTTCAAATCTTAAAAACCAGCTAGCATAAATATGAAGAAATTCTTAAGCTTTTTCTCATCAATATAGAATCACACTTTTCTTCCCCCCATCGTTAGCACAACAATGCTCCCAAGCAACATCGCTACCCCAAACCAGGACGACACACTTAAGTATTCACCAATAAGGAATACACCCAGCATCGCTGCAGTTAAAGGCTCCGCTAAGGACAATGTCACCGCCGAAGAGGAACTAATCCTCTGAAGACCACTTAAAAATAATAAATAGGCTACACTTGTACACATGACGCCCATAAAGAGCATTGTCCATAAGTTATGTACTTCCATTAGCCAGCTAAAACCGCCATTCATCGAAAACAGGCCTAACAATAATGCACAGAGTGAAAATGTCATTGCCACTGCAGGCAATGCCTCTTCTTGCGCCATTAGCTTTTTACTAAAATTTGTATACAACGCAAAGGATGCTCCCGCACAAAGAGCTAGCACAATACCGCCCAGATGAACTGCTTCACCACCACTATTATTGAGTAATAAAACACAACCGAAAATCGCCATTAATGTTGCCATACCCCACACCTTGTTTGGGCGCATTTTCCAAAGCAACCATTCAAACACACCTGAAAATACAGGAGCGCTGCCAATTGTTGCAACTGTTCCAATAGCTACTCCTGTTAAACGAATTGACGAGAAGAAGAGTCCTTGGAACAATGCGATACTTACAGCCGCTAAAATGGTCCATTTCCAAGACCATTTACGTAAGGATATTTTACGGAGCATTACTGCTACAACTAATAATAATCCGCCTCCAATGCTTGAACGAATCGTCGCTACAGCAATCGGTGAAACGCCATTATCTAAAAATGTTTGTACAGTTCCTGTCATCCCCCATAAAATTGCGGCTAGAAGAACAAAAAATGGATATCGTATCATTTGGCTCCTCCAATCTATACCATTAACAATAACTATACAGATTTATCCAAAAATAGACAATTCCTATTTTCCCTCTTGTCTCTTCTACGTTATTAGGCTTTCTGCTAAAGAAAAGTTATAATAATAACAACAAAAGGAGCGAGCGATTATGTACAAAACAATTGAAGAAACAGCTATTGAGCTTGGTATGCCAGAACACCAAGTACAACGTCTTGTATACGAGGGACGTATCCGCTCTGTCTATGATGGCAAGCAAGTACTTATTAACAGCGGTCAATTCAGCACTTACTTTGAACAATTAGAGCGTATTAAAGAGGAAATTGAAATTTGGCGTAATACACCCATTCCCGAAGATATCGATATCAAAGATGAAGACTAAAAATACCAGGCACCCAAACAATTCAGAATTGTTTGGGTGCCTGGCACTATATCGTTACGACAAAACCTGCTCGTTTACCTATAATCTCAGCGTAATCCTCGACCATAACACTTGCAGTTGGATACATACCTGCACCAGGACCGACCAGCGTTAATGTACCGATGTAATTTGTATCCAATGCTACCGCATTATTAACGTCGTCAACTGGGTAAAGTGGATGTTCTTTATCTACTAATTGCGGGCCAACCTTTGCTACCACACTACCATCAACGAGCTTTTCAACCTCTGCCACATGGCGATAACGTAAGCCTTTTTCATATGCTTCTTTTACTTGCTGTGCCGAAATACTATCTATACCAATGACTTCAACATTAGCCCAATCTGGTTGCTCACCAAATGCTAAAGCACTTAAAATCATTAGTTTTTTGAAGGCATCTTGACCAGATACGTCATTATATGGATCTGCCTCTGCATATCCTAATTTTTGTGCTTCTATTAGAGCAGTATCGAAAGACCAGCCCTCTGCTCGCATTTTCGTTAAAATATAGTTACATGTACCATTTAAAATTCCTTGGATACGATTTACATCATTCACAAGCAAAATATTTTTCATCGTTTTAATAACAGGTACACCACCAGCTGTTGTTGCCTCGAAGCCAACAAAGACACCATTTGCTTTAGCAAGTTCTTGCAGCTCTAAACCACGCTTCGCAAACATCACTTTATTTGCAGTAATCACATGACATTTATGTTCAACAGCACGCTTCAAATAGCCAAAAGCCGGTTCTTCATTGACGATTGCTTCAAAAACAACCTGCATACCTGACTCTGCTAAAACTTCATCCATACTTGTTGTCATCAAATGTGCTGTACCGGGTACGCGTTCACGGCTAGCATCTGTAACTAAAATTTTCGCTACTTCTAACTCTATACCTAATTTATTTTTAAGCTCTACTCGCTTTTCATTTAAAATATGATAAATACCTTGACCTACTGTTCCAAATCCTAATATTGCTGCCTTTATAGTTGCCATTCCTGTTATTCCCTCCAACGTACACTTCCGCGGTTTTAATGAAGTTAAAAATCTGTGCCTCACACAAATTCAAATAATTCAAAATTCAACTTAAAGAAAATTGTAACGTAAATAAATACTTTACACAAGAAAAATCTTTCTAGGATGGACATTTGTTTTCCCTAGACGTGCAAAAGAAATCGGTTTCATTCCCTTTATTATACGTTTTTTCAGTTATTCTATAATTATTGAACAAAAATCGACGATTGCTTTATAAAAAAATTACGTCTTTCTTCTATTATATATATGTATGTAAAGACGTAATATAGAATTGTTCTTTTGTAAGATAGTAACAAATATTTTTCCCTTTACACACGTACAAAGTTTAGAACTAACAGAGATGTCTTTTTCCTCATCAAAAATAAATACATGTAGCGTAACAATCACTTCTGTTTCGATTTAATTAGCCTAATTTGCAAAAAAAGCTCATTCCCTATAGCAGTAGAGAATGAGCCGATTTTATATAAGGGAGAATTAGCTTACTTTTGTTAACAACAAATATCGGTAATGAGCTAAAGCTACTTGCACAAGAATCTCTTCTTCTTGTGTAAAGTTTGGTATTGGATATGTACGCTCAACTAATTGAAATGTACCATATCTTAAGTAATACTCTGTTGCTGGTAGTGAAATATGATTTGTACCATACGCTTGATAGCTCTCGAAAACCTCTCGCACCGCATAGCTTCCTTCTTTCGTGTGCACCGTTTCCTTAAAAGCAGTATGGCCAAAAGTTTGATGCCATTTTTTTTCGACGATCGACAGTAAGCTTTGAATAGAGATGTTGTTGACAAACTCATGACACTCATTTAACTCGTAAATAAAATAAGACGCGACGTTTTGTGCACTATAAACATTTCCCATTTCAAACACTCCTTTTTCGATCCGTTTTTTTAGGAAAGAGTATAGTAGCTGGCTATGCTACTACACTCTTATCCCGCTATATATTCAAAAGTGGGGGAGCACTTATGAAAACAATGTTAATCGTAATAAATTTCATCGACCACATCAACTATCTGTTAATAGGATGTGTACTATTTTTACAGAGCCTTTGATTCTAAAAGCCCTATCAATGAACATCTATCGAATGAGATAAGATGTGATTGTATATATATTCACTGTCGTTCTTGGTTGGTAGCCCTCGAACCTTTAACTTAATCCCTAGTATATAGCATGACTTTAACGATGTCAATAATACTTATAAAATTACTAGGTATTACTTGTTTGAAATTTCAGATTAGTTACCGAATGAGGTGCACGCTTTATGTAGTAACGTTTACGCATTGCCAAATGAGGCTTTTCACATGAGAAAATACGTAAACGTTACAACACGCAAGCATCAATATCTGAATCATATTTTGTAAAGAATTATGCTTCTACCTCTTGTTGAGCTGCAGTTACTTGTGCAATAGCTTGTTCTAAATCAGCAATAATATCCTCTATTGCTTCCAAGCCAATAGATAAGCGAATAAGCGACTCAGATACCCCAGTCTGGATTAATTCTTCAGCAGATAACTGTTGGTGTGTAGTAGATGCTGGATGAATAATTAATGATTTTGCATCCCCTACGTTCGCTACGTGTGAGAATAATTTGACACTATCAATTAGTTTGCGCCCTGCTTCACGTCCACCTTTAATGCCAAATGTAAGCACGGAACCGAAGCCATTTTTCAAGTATTTCTTCGCTAAATCATGGGTAGCGAAATCTTCTAAACCATTGTAATTTACATACTCCACGGATGGGTGGTTACGTAAATATTCAGCTACAGCTAATGCATTTTCGTTGTGTTTAGGAATACGCAAATGAAGCGTTTCTAAACCTTGTAAAAAGTTAAATGCAGCATCAGCGCTTAAGGTTGGTCCGAAGTCGCGCAGTAATTGCACGCGCAGTTTTGTGGCAAATGCAGCCGCTGCTGTATCGATACCGTAACGTATACCATGGTAGGAGGCATCTGGCTCTGTAAAGCCAGGGAATCTTCCTTGTGTCCAGTCAAACTTCCCTGCATCTACAACAACTCCACCTAAAGTTGTGCCGTGACCACCAATCCACTTTGTTGCTGAGTGGACGACAATATCTGCACCAAAATCAATTGGTGTAGAGCCATACGGAGAAGCAAATGTGCTATCGATAATGAGAGGTAAGCCATTTTCATGTGCGATGTTAGCAACTGTTTCAACATCTAATACTTTTAAGCTTGGGTTGCCGTATCCTTCAGCAAATATGGCTTTTGTTTTTTCGTTAATAGCTGAACGGAAATTTTCTGGGTTTGTTTCATCTACAAAAATAGTTTTAATACCGTAGTTTGGTAATGTATTTGCTAGTAAGTTATATGTGCCTCCGTATAAAGAACTTGCTGCAACGATTTCATCGCCTGCACCCGCAACATTTAAAATCGAAAATGCGATAGCCGCTGCACCAGATGAAAATGCTACTGCTGCTGTCCCACCTTCTAATAAAGCAACGCGTTTTTCAAAAACGTCGACAGTTGGGTTTGTAATACGTGTATAAATATTGCCCGCTTCTTCTAGAGCGAAAAGACGTTGCGCATGAGCAGTGTCTTTAAATACGAAAGCTGTTGAACGGTACACTGGGACTGTACGAGAGCCTGTGACTGGGTCTGGCTCTTGGCCTCCGTGTAGTAGTAATGTCTCTGGTTTAAAATTAGTCATTTTTGTTCCTCCTAAAATGGTTATTTTTTTACGATGGTACCGGAGATGAGGAGGATTTTCTGTAGAAAACAAAAACCCTCTTCAGTTAAGAAGAGGGTTGCGGTTGCAAGTTTTCCTCCCCTTATCTGCCAGATCCAAGTAAGAATCTGTAGGAATTAGCACCTTAGCAAGTAGGTTACTCACTGGTTGCCGGGCATCATAGGGCCTATCCCTCCGCCGCTCTTGATAAGAGTATGTGATTCAATTTCCATCGTTGTTACACAGTATAAACATAGAGTTTTTTTCTGTCAACACTAAAATTTCATTTTTTCTGAAACTTCTGTCTGTTCCTTTGCGTAATATGAACACATACACTACATTAAAATATATTTTTTGAGAGGAGTATTTTTATGGTAAAAGCCTTGATAATTTTTCTTATTGTTGGCTATCTCATTGGCTGTCTTCACGGCTCAAAAGTAGCGCAATTTTTATCGGGGGTAGATTTAAAAAAAGCTGGGCATGGCAATGCAGGTGCCTCCAACGCAACACTTTCGCTCGGTTGGAAATACGGTTTATTAGTAGCGCTTATCGATATTGGTAAAGGCGTTGCCGCCATTATTGGGGTGCATCTATATTTAGCTGACGCTTCGCATTTAACTGACGTACAAATTTGGCTCTTAACCTATACAATTGCAGCGGGTGTTATATTAGGTCATAATTTCCCATTCCATATGGGCTTCAACGGGGGAAAAGGGACTGCTTCGATTATAGGGATTTTACTTGCCGTCGACTGGAAAATTGGGCTATTTGCACTCATACTATTTGTCATTTTATCATTTGCTACTAACTATTTAATCGTTGGCGTACTAGAATTTTATATTGTATTTTGTACAGCGACTTATTTATGGATTCCAGGAATAGGGCCAACAATAATTGCACTTGTACTCTTTGGCATAGCACTTGTCTTACATATTGAAAATATTAAACGACTGATACAAGGTACCGAACCTAAAGTAACCGCTGCCTTTAATAAAAAATAACCCTATCACATTGGGTATTATTGTATTTTTTGTGACCGTCTATTTTCTCGTTATCACGTATTACCGCTACAAACAGAGCGTTTTTTACATTCATTTACTTTTTACAATAAATAGACAAAATTACTTTCTTAAAAAATACATTTAACTAACCGATGTTATGAGAAACTAAGGTCATATTTATCTTTAGAAAGGATGTATTAGTATGTCTACTCTCGAAAAAGCAGCACCTAAACGCAATTTAAAGCCATTTTGGATAGGCCTAGCATTTGCCGCACTAATTATTATTACCTTTTTACCAAATAGTGGCGACTTACCCGTGGCAGGTCAACGTGCTTTAGCGATTTTAGCTTTCGCAGTCATCCTTTGGGTAACTGAAGCCGTATCGTATCCTGTCAGTTCCGCCATGATAATTGCGCTTGTGACAGTGATGCTGGGACTGGCCCCTTCAATGGAAGATCCCACAATAGATTTAGGTACTTCCAATGCATTAAAAATGGCATTAAGCGGATTTAGTAACTCTGCGGTTGCACTAGTAGCCGCCGCTCTGTTCTTAGCCGCAGCCATGCAAATCACTAATTTACACAAACGGCTTGCTTTATGGATTTTATCGCTAGTTGGAACAAAAACGAAGGCAATTGTATTCGGTGCTATTTTAGTATCGATCGTACTTGCATTCTTCGTACCCTCTGCTACAGCACGTGCTGGTGCAGTCGTACCAATACTGCTTGGCATGGTAGCAGCATTTGGCTTACCACGAGATAGTCGCCTGGCCGCTTTACTCGTTATTACATCTGTCCAAGCAGTTTCTATTTGGAATATCGGCATTAAAACAGCCGCAGCCCAAAATATGGTTGCCTTGAACTTTATCAAAGAACAGTTCGGTGTAGATATTTCTTGGGGTGCTTGGTTACTTTACGCAGCACCATTCTCCATCATTATGTCGGTGGCTCTATTCTTCATTATGATTACTTTAATTAAACCTGAGACAAGCAATATTGCAGGCGGTAAAGATGTAATTAAAAAACAACTTGCAGATTTGGGTCCATTAAAGGCACCTGAGATTCGGTTAATCATAACATCGATAGTACTTTTATTTTTCTGGGCAACAGAAGACAAACTTCACCCATTCGATACTACAACGGTCACAATTATTGCAATTGCGATCCTGTTAATGCCAAAAATCGGCGTTTATACATGGAAAGAAGTTGAGCCGCATATTCCTTGGGGGACAATAATCGTCTTCGCAGTAGGAATTATGTTGGGGACAGTGCTGCTGAATACAAAAGGTGCAACATGGTTATCAGATACTGTATTCGGTTCACTAGGTCTTGATTCTATGCCAATTTTAGCAACAATCGCGATTGTTACGCTTTTCAATATCCTTATTCATCTCGGCTTTGCAAGTGCTACAAGTCTAGCTTCCGCATTGATTCCTGTATTTATTGTGTTAGCTTCAACGTTAACTGCAAATGTCGATCAAGTCGGTTTCGTGTTAGTCCAACAATTTGTGATTAGCTTTGGTTTCTTATTACCGATTAGCGCACCCCAAAACATGCTTGCCTACGGTACAGGTGCCTTTACAACGAAAGATTTCTTAAAATCAGGCATTCCATTAACAATTATTGGGTACCTCTTGGTACTTTTATTCACAGCGACCTACTGGAAATGGATTGGCTTATTATAATCAAAAGAAAAGCCTTGAGAGACAATTTTGTCTTCCTCAAGGCTTATTTCATTTCTTTTTTATTTTGCAAAGGATGGATCTTTCATTGTGCCGTTCTTCGCCAAATTCACGTGCCAAGATAATGCTTTTTCTAAATCATGTGGTGTTTGGTGACCACCTGTTGCTTCATTTGCTGCATTAAAGTACGCCCATAATTGTTCACGATATTCAGGGTGTGCACAATGATCAATAATGCGACCAACGCGCTCTTTTGGTGCTAGACCACGTAAATCTGCTACACCTTGTTCTGTGACGATAACATCTACATCGTGCTCCGTATGATCCACATGCGACACCATTGGCACGATACTTGAAATTTTACCGCCCTTAGCGTACGACTTCGTTACAAAAATACCTAGACGTGCATTCCGTGCAAAATCACCTGAACCGCCAATACCATTCATCATCTTTGTACCAGATACATGTGTAGAATTTACATTACCGTAAATATCCAATTCTAGTGCCGTGTTAACAGATATTAAGCCGAGTCGACGAATAATTTCAGGTTGATTTGAAATTTCCTGCGGCCGTAATACTAATTTGTCAGCATATTTTTCAAAATTACCATATACACGGTTTCCTACTTCTTCAGACAGGGTAATAGAAGTAGCAGATGCAAAACTTACTTTACCTGCATCAATTAAATTAAATACTGCATCCTGTAGTACTTCCGAATATACTTCTAAGTTTTCAAATTCTGAATCTTTGAATCCTAATAATACAGCATTTGCTATTGAACCGACTCCTGATTGTAATGGACGTAAGCTCGTCGTTAAACGACCTGCTTTAATTTCCTCGCGGAGGAAATTCAGTAGATGGTTAGCCATAATATCTGTTTCTTCATCGGCCGGGACAATTGTTGATGGTGCATCTAGGATGTCTGAAATCACAATACCTTTTACTTTATCTAAATCTAGTGGAATACCAATAGTACCAAGGCGATCCGATGCATTTTGCAGAGGAATTGGTGCACGCTTACCTTGAGGACCTGGCACGTAAATATCGTGGATACCTTCTAATGCATCAAGTTGCGCTACGTTTAACTCAATGATTACTTGGTCAGCCTCTTGTACAAAAATTGGAGAGTTACCAACTGAAGTTGTCGGAATGAGTAAGCCGTCTTCTGTAATAGCAGCCGCTTCGATAATGGCAAAATCGATTGGTCCAATGATGCCTTGGCGTACGAGTTCAGCATTGTGTGACAAATGTGCGTCAACATACGCGATGTCACCACTGTTAATTTTGTTACGAATACCAGAATCTGCTTGGTAAGGTCCTCGTTTGCGAATAGCGCCGGCTTCTGCTAGGTATTGGTCAACTTCTGGTCCAAGTGATGCACCTGTGTATACATCTACCTTGAAGCTCTCTGTTTTAACTTTCTCTACAAGTGCAAGCGGTACCACTTTTACGTCACCAGCACGTGTAAATCCACTCATACCAAGTACCATGCCATCCTTAATCCAAGAGGCTGCTTGTTGTGCTGTTACAACTTTACTTCGTAGCTGTTCATTACGAAGTTTTTTCGCTAACTTTTCTTCCATTCTTTATTCCTCCCATTCGTATTTACTCCAACTAGATTATTTACCCCATTTTTTTGGATTACCCCACCAATTTAACAAGGAATAAACAAAATAATCAGTCGCATACATAATTTTACACTATTCAGAATTTTTAAGCTATATCTAACAAATTATTTTACTTTGCGAGATACTTTAGTCAAAATACAAATTATTTAAAAATATTTTCAACTAGATATTAACCAATTGTTTATATGGAAATTATTCGATTTTACCAGAAAAGCGTGATATGCTTTTGATATATATACAAGGGAAAAAGGAGAAATTATGATGGTTAAACAATTATTACGTAATCATTCTTCCGTTCGCATTTACGACGGGAATCCTATATCAAAAGAAATTGTTGAAGATTTAATTGCCACAGCTCAAATGGCTGCAACATCTCATTTTGTACAAGCATATAGTGTTGTTTGGGTAACAGATGAGGAGAAAAGGGAAAAATTAGGTTTACTATCTGGGAATCCACGCCAATACGAAACATCCGGCGGTGCCTTTGTCTTTTGCGTAGATTTTAAACGACTACAAATGGCTGGTAAATTAGAAGGTGTTGATATTGTGGCCGATACAGCAGAGAACGTACTGGTTGGAGTAGCGGATGTATCATTATTTGCGCAAAATTTCGTAATTGCAGCTGAATCGATGGGATATGGTATTTGTTATATTGGTGGTGTGCGTAATAAGCCGGAGGAAATTAGCGATCTATTTAATCTACCAGATTTCGTATTCCCACTGTTTGGCTTAACGATTGGTGTTCCTGTTCGCCGCAATGAAGTAAAACCTCGTTTACCAGTAGCAGCAGTACTGCATGAAAATGAATATAATTCACAGAAATATGAAGAACTCTTACCAGCTTATAACGAGTCACTGGCAGCGTACTATACTAGTCGATCTTCAAATAGAAAAATCGACAATTGGACAAAACAGATGGCTGATTTTTTAATTGAACAGCGTCGTCCTTTCATTAATGATTTCCTTGCAAAGAAAGGTTTTAATTGGAAATAACTTCATGTAGGTAAGGTTACTATTGTATGATACTAGCCTTACCTTTTTTCTATTATAAAAAAAGCACTGTCATCAGTAGTACATTGGTCTTGATAGATATGTTTAATTATGGTACAGATTAAACGAAAAGACTCTTTCCTTTTCCAACAATTCCATTAATATAAGTAGAGGAGCTCTATATCGAAAGGAGTTTTGTTCAAATGTCCTATGTCAATAAAGATCTTGCTCGTACCTTAGAACAACAGCATAAGAGAAGTGTAAAAGGTTTATTTTTAAAAATTCAAGACTTAAATAATGAGTATACGCTATTAAGAAAACGACTTGAACATCATATTGACGTGTCTATTTATAAAGATGCCGTTGATTACGTCAATCAATTCGTTTCACATACGTCTATTCTAAATTTAAAATTCATTACGAATACTCAAAATCTTGAAGTCGTTGTATTACATGCCCTGTTATTAGAGTATATTTTACAAAAAGAAGCAGCTCCTTCTTTTGAATACGAAAATCAATTGCTACAAGACTGTATTCAACAAACTTTAGCACTAAATGATCATGCCTCAACACTTTTTACGAACCATAAAGAAAAAATGCTTCATTACATTGATGCTCAAACTGTATAAAAAAGACGATCATTGCAACTAACTTCATTGCGCTGATCGTCTTTTTAATTATTGTAGCCCTTTAATAATGAGTGTGCGAACAGGTAAAAATTGCTCGCCTGTATCCCCATAGGTCAGGATTACTTCATCACCTACTTGTAAATAAATCGCAAGTGGTTCAGTTTCTGCACTCACTAAATAGTTTTCACCGTTATCCAATAAAAACGATACTATAGTAAAGTCACCTAGATGTTCTTTGTAAACACGCAGCACTTTTCCGCTTGCATCTTTCTCCTCGGCTTTTGAACTGCCTTCGACCGTGCTTCCTCCACGGCTAAGTGCTGTTTTATATAATTTTAACGCTTCTTTTGGCGTCGTTGCAAAGGCTGAAACTTCAGGGTTGGCTGCCGATACGATGAAATAGTTTTGTAGGAATCCATTTGCATCAAGTACTGCAGTTAGCCAGCTTGCTTCACCGTAGAAGTTATACAATACTGGCATTTCACCTGTCCATTTTTTCTCAATAAATTTCTTTTCAATAATTTGTAGTGCCCCTTGAGAATCCATATATGACGCATCTTGGTTACCTGTGTAATAAGTTGCCTCACCCGTTCTTGCGTTCGTTAAAGAGTAACCTAGCATCGAATCCACGCCCTCTTTTGGACTTGTAAAATCAGTAAAGTAATACATGTCGCCTGCTTCATCGAAAATTGGGCTGACATTCGACTCAGTCCCTTCATCTGAAGGTAACTTCACATCTTTTTTCCCGAACATACTATTCCAATAACCGTGTACATATTTCCCGAAATAACTATTTTGTAGACTTACTGTTTCAGGTGACACCGCCCCATCTATAAATTCTGGGATGTCTGCTAGCTTCACAATCTCAGATTTCCCTGATAATGCATCGACCAACACAATTCCTTGCACATCAAAACCATTACGCGCTGAAATGAATTCTCCATAAGAGCGAATATAGTATGGCTTACCATCATCATCAACCTCAAGCTGTACATCCCCATAAAAAATTAAGAACGGATGTTGCAAACGCATATGACGTTCTAAATTACTATTTAGATAAGCCGAAGGAATATATTTCATTTCCTGTGCAACAAATTTTGGATTATCTGTTGAATCAGTAGCACTCATTGTAAAGTAACCTGGTGTCGTATCGCCATTCATCCATTTAAAGAAACCTGAAAATTCAACTGGCGCAATATAAACATACTCACCGTTTACCTTTTGAATTTGTAAACGTCCCAATTCATAATAACTGGTATTTGGTACTTGCCCAAACGCCTTTTTCATTTTATTACGGACAAACTTTGGCGGTACACTTGCTGGTGTTTGCGTCTCATCGAAAGGTTTAATTTCAACTTCTTCCTTCATTTCTGCTGATTTAAATTTATCATTTGCATTCCATAAAGGCGCTGATAGCACATAGGCTGCTACAACTAGGCTTGCTAAAAATAAAAAGCCCTTAACTTTCCTTTCGATGCCACTCGCTAACAGCGCACCACCTAATGTAAGTAAAGTAATTGCTGGCCAAAAGACAAGCCAGTTCACATCAATTTTCGTAACATATAGCGTAATACCAGTTGCTATAAATCCTAGAATGAAGGCTCCGATGAAAAAGTATCCTATAACCTTTTTCGACTGCCCTTCTTCTCGCTTTTTTGTTATAAGCGGTGTTAATAAAACACTCGCAATTAGTGCAATGACTGCAGAAGCTAACAATAGCTTGGTCATTCCATTCACCCTCTCTTCACTTACTGTCTTACTTATTTACGATTACATAACGCAAAAGTTTCAATCATAAAAATATTATAGAAACAAAGGAATTCTAACACAAAAAGAGAATTTCTAGTGATAGGAGGTGAAAAAATGGCTAAAAAGATATTAATTACTTGTATTTCAGTGCTCGGTCTTTATTATATTTTTTTCTTTTCCCACATTGCGGAGAGTTTGAAACTCATATTTAAGGTCATACCTATGATTTTAATTATTATTTTGGCTGCTACACAAAAAGTACCGCACATAAAAAAATATCAGATCCTCATCATTACTGGGCTTATTTTTTGTATGATTGGTGACTATACATTACGTTGGTTTTTATTTGGATTAACTAGTTTTTTAATTGGTCATATTTTTTATATTTTTGCGTTTGCAGGAACAAACGAACGAAAAGTACCAATTTGGGCTAGAATTTTCCTCCTTGTATACGGTGGGAGTATGGCGGTGTGGATTGCTGGTACAGTCTTTAAATCAGGCGAAGTAGTGCTTAGCATTGCTGTTCTTGCCTATATTTCTGTTATTTTAATGATGGGTTGGACATCCATTCGCACTGGCTCAACTTTTGCAACGATTGGTGCCTTGCTTTTTATTGCATCAGATTCCTATTTAGCTATTAATAAATTTGTAATACCTTTACCATTTTCACACGAAGTTATTATGCTTACATATTATAGTGCGCAACTACTAATTGCACTGAGTATTCTTCAATATTCCGAAATCCGAAGTAAAGTGATACAATAAGGTGCCTGGCACTCAAACAATTCTGAATTGTTTGAGTGCCAGGCACCTACTCAACATATACCTTTAGGAGGCCATAGCAATGAAAGAACAAGTAATTGAACGTTTAATTCGCTATACAAAAATTGATACACAATCAGACTTTACAAGTGAAACTACGCCTTCCACACAAAAGCAGTTTGACTTATTACATGTGCTTAAAGATGAGCTTGCTACAATCGATTTAACAGACATTACATTAGACGATAATGGTTATTTATTTGCAACGTTGGAAGCTAATACGGATAAAGATGTTCCAACAATCGGCTTCTTAGCCCATGTGGATACCGCAACTGATTTTACGGGCACAAATGTTAACCCTCAGCGTATCGACAATTATGATGGTGGTGACATTCGTTTAAATGAAAATCTAGTCATGTCTCCAGTTGATTTCCCTGAACTAAAAAATTACGTTGGGCAAACACTGATTACAACAGATGGCACAACTCTGTTGGGCGCTGATGATAAAGCGGGTATTGCTGAGATTATGACGGCAATGGAATACTTAGTGAATAATCCAACGATTAAACACGGGAAATTACGTGTGGCCTTCACTCCTGATGAAGAAATTGGCCGCGGCCCACATAAATTCGATGTAGCCGCTTTTGGTGCTGACTATGCTTATACGATGGATGGTGGACCACTTGGCGAGCTTCAATATGAAAGCTTTAATGCAGCAGGTGTAAAGGTTATAACAAAAGGAACGAGTGTACATCCAGGTTCAGCAAAAAATAAAATGGTTAATTCCATCACAATGGCAATCGCCTTCCAAAATGAAATGCCTCTTGATGCTGTACCTGAGAAAACAGAAGGTTACGAAGGATTCATTCACTTAATGAACTTCAAAGGATCTATTGAACATACGGAGCTTTCATACATCGTACGTGATCATGACCGCCAAAAATTTGAAACGAAAAAACAATTAATGCTGGATGTGGCTAGCAAAATTCAAGCGCAGTATGGTGAAGATGCGTTAAGCATTTCTATTGAAGATCAATACTATAACATGGGTGAAAGAATTGAGCCTGTAAAAGAAATAGTTGACATCGCACGTGCTGCAATGGAAAAATTAGATATTGAACCAAATACACTTCCGATTCGTGGGGGTACTGATGGTTCACAACTTTCTTATATGGGCTTACCTACGCCGAATATTTTTGCAGGTGGCGAAAATATGCACGGTAAGTTCGAATATGTATCCGGAGAGACAATGGAAAAAGCTTCACAAGTCATTCTTGAAATTGTACAGCTCTTTGAACAGCAAGGTAAATAAACTATCCTTTTCTATTGGTTGAAACAATATGACCAAAATATTTGTCCACTACGGAGGAAGGTTTCCCCTTTCTTCGTAATTTTTTTTACTTTAATAACTGAATTTTCAAATTACATAAAGAGTTAGAGTGTTTAACTCAAATCGAGGTGATATTGTTATGAAAGAAATTGCATTAGGCATTTTAGCTTCACTTTTTTTTGCCGTAACGTTTATTTTGAATCACGCAATGGAAATGCAGGGAGGTAGTTGGCTATGGAGCGCATCTTTACGGTACTTCTTCATGTTGCCATTTTTACTTGCTATCGTCTTCTATCGAAAGGGCTTTTCACAGCTTTCAGGTGAAATGAAATCACAGCCTATAGCATGGCTTCTTTGGAGCTTTATTGGCTTTGTGTTATTCTATGCACCACTCACATTTGCAGCCGCATTCGGACCAGGCTGGCTCGTTTCTGGTACATGGCAGTTTACGATTGTTGCAGGCGTATTGCTCGCTCCCCTTTTCGTTTCTGTAATCGCAGACAAAACTGTACGCCAAAAAATACCGCTCGTATCATTACTTATTTCATGTGTTATTCTAGTCGGTATTTTATTGATTCAAGTGCCACAAGCGCAGTCGGTTCCTCTAAAAAGTTTGCTGCTCGGCATTTTGCCAGTCGTTGTAGCAGCATTCGCTTATCCACTAGGCAATCGTAAAATGATGGACGTTTGTGGTGGTCGCATTGATACGTTTCAACGCGTACTTGGCATGACGATTGCATCGATGCCTGCATGGATTGTAATGGCGATTTATGCAATCGTAACTGTTGGACTCCCATCAAAAGCCCAAGTTCTACAATGCTTATTTGTCGGTATTAGTTCAGGTGTCATCGCAACCATTCTATTTTTCATTGCAACCGACCGTGTACGAGATCATCAAGGCAAACTAGCCGCTGTTGAAGCTACTCAATCAACAGAAATTATTTTCGTTATTATTGGAGAAGTTCTACTATTGGGTATTGCCTTCCCAGACCCAATTGCAATTGCAGGACTTGGCGTCATCATTATCGGCATGCTATTGCATAGTTATTATACGATGCTTCTCGGTAAAAAGAATGCTACCGAGCAATCGTTATCTTCATAGATTAAGGTCTGTCTAATAAGTCCCTAAAATCAAACAGGTGTGGAAAAACATTTCGTTTTTCCACACCTGTTTTTCTGTTATTAAGATTTTCACTCTTCCTTCAAAAAATGAAGGATTTATTATTCATAAGACGTTAATTTGTTGCCATAATCATCACTGATGAAACCATAGCCCGGTGCAAAAAGTTCATTAAGGGACGTTTCCACAACGTTGTTAAACGTCCCTGCTGGTGTTGTAATCGTGTAATGAATGGCACGAACAAACCCTTCTTGTTTCCGTCCATGTCCCGTTCTAGTCACTTTTGAGCCCTCTGTAACTGGCTTTTCAAATGCATATTTGTTCCCATCCATTTCGTAATTAAAGTTTATTTCTGTTTCATAGTAGTCAATGAACTTTAATGCTGGCGCTTCAAAGCGATTATTAGTCGTTTTCTTATAAACAATGTTTGGAGTAGCATAATTCTGATATACTAGCTGCTGAAGCGTATCATTTGGCAAGAAAGACGTTGTTATAATCGGTGATTCGTTCGGTCTTATAGTAGCTAGAACTTTTTTCGGTACACTATATACTTCCCCATCTATCTCAATCCAAGCTGTCTTATCATTTTCTGTCAATAATATTCCTTCATCAAAACGTTTTAGCTCTTTTTGATTTCCTTTCCCTTCAACATTCACACCATATCGAATATAACGTTTCCCTAAGTTTTTCACAGGCTCGATTAATGTTACAGGGATATAGCCCTCTTTCACCCAAAGGTATCCATTTATTTCAAGTCCTAATGATTGGAGAGCAGTTCCTTTTGAACGCTCCACCCCACTTGCTCCATTCATTGGAGCGCCTAACACCTGTGCATCAGTTGTTAACATATAGAGTCCCTTAGCTCTTTTCGTTGTTTCGACAATGCGAATATTCGCGCCATCAATATAGTCCTCAATAGAACTACCGTCCCAATCATAATAAGAGTAATATAGGTTTTCACCAATAGAAATCTTATTATAAAAGGCTCCATCTACATATTCAGTTGGGTAATGTGCTCCATAGCTATGGCCCTGACGACTGCTGTTGATATAGCCGGGATTATCATAAAAGGAAGCACGGATATTCAGAGGTACTTTCTTGAAAACAACTAAATCCGTTGCTTGTACACGATAACCCGAGCTTATCCAATAAAATGTTTTATTATCATACTTTTCTATATTATAAACTCGGAAATAGTTGTTGTGCTTGACTGTCATCGAGCTATACGTACCGTTTGCATTCTTCTTATACACTTTTACATCTTTTGTAAAGGTCATTTTTCCCGTTTGCCCCTTGACAATTTGTGCCCCGTCCCACTGTACCTCCGCTTTAGATGAAGATGGGTTTGCTAAAAAGGCGACAACAACGAGGAATATGATAAAATATTTCTTCATTTATCCCTCCACTTATTTCTAATTAAATTTCATTTATTATACTATACCAAGCCTGTTACTGATTAACTAATTCCCCTATCTATAGACAATCAAAAAAAGAGCGACTTATCCATATAGGCATAAGTCGCTCTGAGATTTTCACGTTCCCAAAAAATGAGGGGGGTTTTAGGAGCGTTATCATGAACTAGCAAACTTCTGGAGAAAAGTAGCTAAAGTCCATCCTCTCTACACTCGTTTTGTAGAAGAGGAATAATCTTTATACGATAATGATAATCATTATCAATTAAAAAGTCAACAACTATCTAATATTTTTTTTAGAATTTTTTTCAAATGACTACAATGCCTTTTTAAGTGAGCGTCGATACTTCCATTGCTTCAGTTGAAAATGTAAAAAACAACCGAAACAAAAACCTGCAATTGCAACTGATGAGGCAATAGCGACCACTGCTGTAAATGTATATCCTACTATTTTCCAATGAAAAAAGAAACCTAGAAACCCACCTGCTAAACAGAAGCTTGCAATACTAGAATTGAATTTTTGTTGCTGTGCATCCTCTGGTATATAAGCGGATGGAGCCTTTTTCAAAAATTGCTTTCCAAATCTGATAATTGGATTGAAATTGCATAAAACACCAAGGAAATTTGCTACTAAAGGAATTGCTAATAGCCAAACAACCCCTGTTGTCCAAGTCAGTATGATACTCAAAAGAATGATCCACTGATTAAGTCGGACAAGCGGCCTTGGAATCACATGCGACTGAGTCATCCGAAAACCTACCTTTCATATAAGTTTAATGCATTTTACTATACTCCATACTATTTGTGAAGCAAAAATGAATAACTTATAATAAGAATAAATGACTAACAATTACGTATCAGCATGATTGCATTCGGAGGTTATAATTTTGTTCAGCAAGCTTCCGATTGCAAATATAAATAAACCTCATTTAGAAGATGGCTTTTATAGCATAAAGTGAAAAGAAAAGGTGATGACAATGCCAGCTTTAACAATGGATCAAGTAAGACAACTCAATTCCTATAGCATTTATACAACAGAACCAAAACGAGCATTATTTACATTGGCTGATATACATAAAGACTTTTACCATCCTGATTTTTTAAATTTAATGATGGGTATTACAGATGCCGCGACTGAAACTGCTGCCATTTCCCACTTCTCTCGCCGTTATGGTATGTTTTTCGCCATGCAGCTTTACATGCTTGCAGCCTATGATGAGGTTTGGGATGGTAAACCGATTGAAATCCGTTTTGATGCAACAAAAGAATTCAATAGTTTTACCGTCGCAATGTTCGTTAATCCAACTGATTGGCGTTATGTGGACGAGGATGAACGTCAGATGGTCATTGAGAAAATTTTGTACGATGGGCATATTATTGTTCAACAGCTACGTAAAGTAACTTCCATTTCTCCGCTTACAATTTGGGAGAATTTCTTCGGGTATCTACTGTGGCATTATCATATATTATTATCTAATCCTGGCCTCGCCGATCAGGCAATGGAGGATATTGAAATATTGGAGAATCCTAAAACATGGGCTCGCTTCTCACAAAAATCATGGTGGGTTGAATATACCGGTGGCCAAAGTCCGACTAATTTGGTAAATGTACCTGTACGTAAATCTTGTTGCTTTTCAAAGGACGTTCCTGGCTTAATGGCTTGTGGTTTTTGCCCATTAAAGAAATAACAAAAAACCTTACCTCTCACTTTCGTGAAAGATAAGGCTTTTTTAGTTAGTCTTAGCACCCACATATGAATGTGGCACTTTTCGATTTAAGAATCAATAGCTCATCGCTATTTTTCATATACAACAAACCAATCATGTTGTTCTTCATAAATGGATGTTCCTAAATAGCCCTGCTTCAATAGCATTTGCTGTCCCTCTGTATCACCCATCGATACAGTCTTTTTTTCTGTAAAAGCGGTCTGTTCAAATTGTAAATTTTTATAAAAGATATATCGTAATTTATCAACATACTTAATCTTTAATCCCTTTATAACTAGTCCTTGCGAAAATTTATCTTTTAAACTCGCTATATTATAAGGCTTCACTGTCGAACAAACATAGTTATAACTTGTTAAATCGATATGATTCATCACAACTTTTGCTAACGTTTTTTGTAAACCAAAACCTTGATATTTTGGGGAAACATTCGATATTTCCTGATACAATACTCGATGAAATTGTGCCTCAGCAATTTCGCAATCATAGCCTAGATGTTCGTCATCAATAGGGGGATTTAATAGGGCTCTAAAGGCAATCAATTCGTCTGCCACGTATGCTCCTATCATCAAACCGTTCCCGTTTAAAATATA
Source organism: Lysinibacillus sp. UGB7 (assembly GCF_049058285.1). Lineage (NCBI taxonomy): Bacteria > Bacillati > Bacillota > Bacilli > Caryophanales > Bacillaceae > Lysinibacillus > Lysinibacillus sp. UGB7. The sequence continues at coordinate 41,613 of NZ_JBMGUV010000005.1, read as the reverse complement.
CTCAAATTCCTCAGTACTAAGAGGCTGTAATATACTTCGATCATGTAATGATTCATAGACCTCTTGTTGTAATCTCTCAATCACTTGTAAATTCTCTATTCGTAATTGTGTAACGAAAAACGGCGTTTCACCGAGCAGTCCTTCATACATCTTGTCCATCTCGCCGCCTCCTTAGGCTGTTACAATTGTTGAGAATTTACTTAATTCTTTAATTACCTCATCGTCTACATCTACACCTAAACCAGGTTTTTCTGTTAAACAGATGAATGGTACATCATAGTGTAAATTACCAACGTCCTTAGAGAATTTAAGAGGACCTGTTAATTCAACACTTGTCATTATTTTTTTTGAAAAAGCTACATGGAAACCTGCTGCCGAGCCAACAGACGACTCAACCATTGATCCTATTTGACATTCCATACCTGCCATTTCGGCCATTACTGCTAGTTTCATAGCTGGATAAATGCCTCCACATTTCATTAACTTGATATTTACTTTATCTGCTGCACGCTTAGCAATAATTTCACGCATTTCGCGTACGCCTCGAAGTCCTTCATCAATCATTAAAGTAGTAGTCGATTTTGCCTTGATTTCTACCATTCCGTCAATATCTTCACTGTCTACAGGTTGTTCTAACCAATCTAGGTTTAAATCCTTTAATGCATGTAAGCCTTGTAGCGTTGTAGAGGCATTCCCCCACCCTTGGTTTACATCTACACGGATAGCAATGTTTTCTCCCACACGTTCACGTACAGCTTTTATGCGGGCAACATCACGTGTTACTTCAGTACCCACTTTCATTTTAAAAGATTCATAGCCCATTTCAACACGCTTAGCTGCCTCATCAGCCATATCCTCAGGTGTACCAATACTTAGTACATGCGTAATAGGGAATTTCTCATGATAGCGACCACCTAAAAGTTGATAGACTGGCACTTGTAATGCTTTACCAGCAATATCAAAGCAAGCAATGTCAATAGCCGCTTTTGCTGCTTGTACACCTTTAATCATTTGGTCCATCTTATCATGAATTTTTTCGAATGCCATTGGGTTTTCACCAATAATAGCAGGTACTAGTTGGTGCTTGAGTACAGCATAAGTGCTTTCCCATGATTCCCCCGTAACATGTTCATCCGGTACCGCTTCACCATACCCTACAATGCCAGTATCAGTCGTCATTTTTAAAATGATGGAGGGCATTGTATCATATGTAGCATAACTAATGATGAATGGATCAATTAGTGGTAAATGAATTGCAAAAATTTCTACTTGTTGAATTTTCATTTCATATCAAACTCCTGTATAATTTATAGTTGTCGTTAATACGTCGTTAATTGCTTAAAAATATAAAAAAGGAATGATGTTTATGTCTACAAAAATTGCAGTACTATGCTCTAAAGCGTTTAAAAAGCGTATACTTAGTATCGCACAAAACATAGAGGATGTTCAATTAGAATTTTATCTTTACGATCAGCCTTCTGATGCGCCAACGCTATTGAAGCAAATTAAACCTTGCGATGCACTTTTGTTGGGAGGAACGCTACCATATCTACATGCTCAATCATTACTTGAAACATTGCCAATCCCTTGGAATTATATAAAACAAGATGAAACTGCTATTTCTACAACATTATTATCACTTATAGCCAATCACGCAATCTCTCTTGAAAGAGTAGCCATTGATGTTATGAATCCAAAATTTGTAGATAACGTTCTCTCTGATATAGAATATAGCGGGAAAAATCCTTACGTCTACCCTATTTCACTTGCAGAAGCACCGCATGATATTTTGCAGAAACATCTAACACTTTGGCAAGCAAAGAGCATTGATTTCGTTATAACAAGTATTCATAGTGTGTTCGATGAATTACAGGCTTTGAATATCCCAGCAATGCGTATGTTGGATGCATCAAGCTCCATTATTCAATGCATAGAAGAAACAAAATCACAATCTTTACTTACAAAATCCGAATCAGTCAAAGCTGCTGTCGGACTATTAGACATGCAGGAAGATAACGATTTCCACGCATCTATTTTAAATCATATAACGGCTGCTACACATTCAACCTATAAGCAAATTTCGCCTAATTATTTTGAACTTTATACAACTGCTGGACATTTACAAAATGCGTTCGAAAAGGAAAATTTACAAAAGCTGCTACAGCAAATAGAAAAACCATTTAAGCTTGCATTTGGCTACGGTCATTCGATTTTTGAAGCAGCTCAAAATGCAAAATACGCTCTAAAATTCACCAAGCCCTTTGAAATTTATATACTAGATGAACATAAAAATCTAGTAGGTCCTCTTCCAAATGGTGAAGCCAAAATTTCCTTAAAAACAAATGATCCTTACATTTTGCAAATGGCAAAGCAAACAAATTTAAGTCCAGTCAATCTTTCTAAAATCATAAATTTCAGCCGAGAAAGACAGTCTGCTCAATTTACATCTTCTAATCTATCTGAATATCTACAAGTCTCTCGCCGAACAACTGAACGCATTATAAAAAAATTAGTTGACCAAGGCTACGCGAAAGTAGTTGGAGAAGAGATGCCCCACCAACAAGGTCGTCCTCGCACAATCTATGAGTTGAATTTCGGAACTTATTAAAAACTTTAAATATTAAGACAAGGGGCTCTTTAGCAAGCCCCTTTGTCTATTACAACCATCTTTTGCAAACCTAGAAATAGATAAATCATTTTTCTATAAAGAAACACGAACATTTTTAGTAGGAGCGTAAGGCGGCGACTCCTACGGGAAAGCAAGCGAACCGAGACCCTGGACTGAGTGTAACGAAGGAAGCGGCTTGGTGCTTGCCCACGGAAAGCGTCCGCCTGTAGCGAATATACCTATGTGATAGGAATAATTAGTTAATTTTCTGCTGCCACCATATTATTCACATCATTTTCTTGTGTGTCTTTCTTGTGTTGCTCAGCTGCTTCAATTTCTTCAGGGGTCATCTTAACAATCGCAAATCCTACATACCCATAAATAATGGAAATAATCGGAACTACAAAATTAATAATAGCATATGGTGCATATTCCATTGCCCCTACTCCTAATGTTGCAAGTATAAATACTCCACATGTATTCCACGGGAAGAATACCGATGTTAGCGTCCCACCATCTTCTAATGCACGAGATAAATTTTTGGAATGCAAGCCACGTTTTTGATAAACATCACTAAACATTCGCGAAGGAACAACAATCGAAATATATTGCTCAGAACAAGTAGCGTTCGTCGTGATACATGCAGCAATCGTTGAAGCAATAAGGCTACCTGTAGATTTCGCAAATTTTATAACAACATCCATAAGCGCCTTCAACATGCCTGAATATTCCAACACCCCACCAAATGTCATGGCAACAATTGTCATTGAAACCGTATACATCATAGAATCTAAGCCACCACGATTAAATAGTTCGTCCACCATATCATTACCTGTGGATATTACAAATCCTTCTTGCAATGCATGAACGGCCATTGTAGGTGTTCCGCCCTGTACAAAGATTTGTAGCAAGAAGCCTGATACTATCCCAATAACTAATGCTGGAATTGCTGGCACCTTTTTCGCAACCATTACAATAACACCAATAGGAACTAGCAATAACCATGGTGAAATAACAAAACTTTTTTCCATCACGTCAAGTGTTGTCATAATTTTTTCAGAGTTCATCGACACATCTGCGAAGCTTCTGCCCATAAACCCGAAAGCAAGAAGCGCAATGATTAATGCTGGTATCGTTGTATAAAGCATATGTTTTATATGATCAAACAAGTCTGTATTCGTTAGACCTGCCGCTAAATTTGTTGTGTCAGATAATGGGGACATCTTATCACCAAAATATGAGCCAGAAATAACTGCTCCTGCAATCATAGCTGCAGGGATTCCCATACTTAAACCAATACCCATACCGGCAACACCGATAGTGGCCATCGTTGACCAAGAGCTACCAATTGCTAGTGAGACAATTGCACATAACAGCATTATCGTTACTAAAAACCATGCTGGTGAAATTAATTTTAAGCCATAAAAGATCATTGTGGCAACAACTCCGCCACCGATCCATGCTCCGATTGTCAAACCTACTAATATGATGATGACAATGGCAGGCAATGCTAAGCGAATCCCTTTATACATCATTTCTTCGATTTCTATCCATTTGAAACCATGTTTTTTGGCAACAATTGCTGCTACAGTTGTTCCCACAATCAGTGGTACATGTGGACTTTGCTCTAATACAACTACTGTTAGAAGCATTGTAAAAATCATTATAGCAAAAGTCAAAAGTGCCCATCCTGCACTAATATCCTTTTTCATCATCATCCCATCCCCTTTTTTTGCACCAATAACCCACTTAAAAATTTAAAGACGCAAATATTTTTTTACGATTTTTAGCTTAATATTCAAAAAATATAAAGTCAACGCAAAAAATTTATGCTTCTCTAGCAATTATGACTGTTAAAGCGAAAAAAAACGTTTCCAAATAGCTTTTACAAGCAATTCAAAACGTCGTATATTTATGCATTTCGTATAAAAATAGCTGTATCAAAAGTAATAATATACTTTTAATACAGCCTCTTTCTAACAAATATTTTTCAATCTGGCTTTTTCTCTAACACACAAGCTAGCACTTTCGACGCATCGATTAATGCACTGCGTTCAAAAGTCATTTTAGGGTGATGTAATCCCGGAACTAAATTGGCACCTATACCAATCATTGCCGCTTTTAACTCTGGCTTTTTCACTGTATAAAAGTGAAAATCATCACTACCCGGTGTTGTAATTTCTTCAGCTAGATGTTGAGCACCCAGTGTTTCAATAATAGCATTTTTCGCCAAACGGGCAGCAACTGGTGAAACTTCTGCCCCTGGTGTAAAGTCAATCCATTTCCAATTCATCTCAATTTCATACTGTTGCTGTATTGATTTCAGACCAAATTCAATACGGCTACGAAGTAACTCAAGTTGATTATTTCGTTGAGCACGAATATCCATGGCAAAACTAGCAGACCCAGGAATGATATTTGTACTCCCCCCATCCGCAACAATCTTCGTTAATTTTGCAGAGTGCGGCTCAAATGATGATAAATGAATACTATTTAACATTTGTTGGATAGCCATAATGACATCAATGGCATTTTTTCCTTGATGAGGTCTTGCCCCATGTGCATCAGTACCACGAATCGTTCCATCCAAGAAATACGCTGCTCCATGATGGATGGCAGGTGACACTTTTCCTAGCGGAAGCTCTTCTACGGGTCTTAAATGAACACCATACAAATGCGACACACCATCAACTGCTCCGCGGTCAAAGGCTGCACATGCACCATTCCCGACCTCTTCTGCTGGTTGGAAAATAAAGCGAATACGATGCTGTAATGGAAGATCTTTAAGTAGTAGTAAAGCTCCTAGTACCATCGTAATATTCGCATCATGACCACATGAATGATTAGCCTGCCATTTACCATCAACTTCTTGCCATAACGCATCAATATCTGCCCGTACCGCAACAATTTCATCACCTGTACCGATTTCAGCAAGTAGCCCTGGCACATCACCTAATAAACGATACGTTACCTTTAATTCATCCAGAATAGACGCAATTTTTTTGGTTGTTTCAAACTCCTTCCAGCTTACCTCCGGATTACTATGAAAATGTTCAAACCATTGATACATTGTATCTGCTAGCGTTGCCGCACTTATCATAACTACACCTCTATATAACTTTTTTCTTCACATTATACATGATAGCTTTTCATAAAAGTAAATATGATATAAGTACCTTATCCATTCAATAAATCACCATTTCATGCTGCATAGCTCGATAAGAAAAGTGACCAATTACCTAAAAACCCACTCATTTTATGCTATAAAATATTTTATGTAGTTAAATTAGAAAAATGTGACCTTACCATAACATTAAAGGCTGTGTTAAAAGGTTTTTCACTTTTATCACAGCCCAAAATGTCTTTTATAAACTTGTAAAAAACCCCTCTGGATATTCTTCATGATGTACGAGTGTTATATGCTCCTCATTTTTTTCATCGTTTGTTTGAAATACAGGCTCTTGATCCATTAAGTAAGTTTCAAATTTTGAGTTTAATACCTTTGTCATGTTTTCACCTCCATTATTAATTGAATTTTCTGATAAAAGAATTATACAATAATTTTTTATAAAAAATCAACAATTAATGCATTATATGCATAATAAATATAAATTCAATCTCTTTTTTAGATCATATAACAAAGACGTCTCAGATATGCCTCTGAGACGCCCTATTTGTGCTTATTATGCCGTTACGCTCTTTGATACCTCATCACCATTTCCACCAAATTTATGCTGTGTAAGATATTGAATAACTACCAGAACAATAAAGATAGCTAAGCCAGTCCAATCAGAGAATTTCTCTGGATAAATGAGTAATAAACCAGCTGCAATGGCAATAATACGTTCAATCCATAGCATTTTCCGATACCAGAAACCTATTACCCCTGCACCGATAGCCACCATACCCGTAACAGCTGTAAAGACTACCCATAAAATTTGCGGAATTGTTGTATCGATCATCAGTAACGCAGGTGAAAACACGATCATATAAGGTATGATAAAAGCTGCAATCGCAAGCTTTGCAGAATTGACACCCGTTTTAATAGGGTCTCCTCCCGAAATACCAGATGCAGCAAAGGCCGCAAGTGCTACAGGAGGCGTTATATCTGCGATAATACCAAAATAAAATACAAAGAAGTGCGCTGACAATAGGACAACAACTGGCACCAATTCCTGTGGTGTGTTCGGTGATAACAACGCCACAATGGCTGGTGCTGCTATTGTTGATGTAATAACATAGTTTGCCGTTGTCGGTGCACCCATTCCAAGGATAAGTGAAGCAATCATAACGAATACAAGTGTTAAAATAATACTACCACCAGCTAAAGCTACTAAGCTATTGGCTAAACTTAATCCTAAGCCCGTTTTTACAACTACACCTACGATAATACCCGCACAGGCTGTAGCAGCTACTACACCAAGTGCTGTACGCGCTCCTTCAACTAATGCATCAATAATATCTTTAGGTTTTAAACGTGTATCCTTGTTGAACATCGCCACCCCAATCGAAATAATAATTCCGTATAGCGCAGCGTGCATTACAGGCGTACCCGTTAACATTAAAATGATAATTGCAACTATTGGTAATAATAGGTAAATTTTCTTAAACACTTCTTTACGGTCTGGCATTTGGTCATCACGTAAACCAAGTAAGCCAACACGTTTTGCCTCAAAGTGTGTCATAATCCAAATTCCCGTAAAGTATAACAACGCAGGGATTGCTGCTGCTTTTGCAATATCCCAGTAAGTAATTCCACGACCAATGAATTCTACCATTAAGAACGCTGCAGCACCCATAATAGGCGGCATAAGCTGTCCACCTGTGGACGCTGCTGCCTCAACAGCACCAGCAAACTCTTTTCGATAGCCTAGTTTTTTCATCATCGGTATTGTGTACGAACCCGAAGTTACTACGTTCGCGACAGAGCTTCCAGAAATCATTCCCTGTAGGGCACTTGAGAATACAGCAACTTTGGCTGGACCACCAATTAATTTGCCTGCAAATGCTACTGCTAAATCGTTGAAGTATTGCCCAACACCAGTTTTCACAAGAAAGGCCCCAAATAATAAGAACACAAAAATGAATGTCGCGGATACACTAATTGGTGTACCTAAAATACCGTCTGTCGTAAAGTACATAAGGTTGACAATACTTTCTATATCCTGTCCTCGATGCGCCATAAACGCTGGGAAGTATGGTCCAAAATAAGCATAAATCAGGAAACCTATTGCAATTATCGTGATTGGTAAACCCACTGCCCGTCGAGCCGCCTCAAGAACCAGTACCACAGCTATTAAGCCGACGAAAAAATCTAACTGTGTAATAGTACCATTACGATTTACAAGCTCTGCATAATTCAATGTCCAATAAGAGCCTACTACTACGGATAATAATGCTAAAATATAATCAAACCACGCAATATTATGCTTCGGTGCCTTTCTTCGAGCTGGGAATAACAAGAAAATCAGTGCTAAACCAAAACCTAAGTGCACAGTACGTTGAATTGGTGCTGTAAATTGTCCGAAGATCGCAGTGTACAATTGAAACAATGAAAATGCTAACAATCCAAAGAAAATTACATGCTTCATGATCCCAGTTATTGTACGTACATTCGATTCGATATCATATTTTTCAAGTATGGCTTGTTGCTCTTCAGCAGAAATTTGTTCAAATTCTTCTACTTTTACTTCTTTGTTCGGTTCATGTTGTTTCGTCATTTCATCCTAACTCCTTTCCATTGGTCATAAAGTGATAGTTGTTTCACTTCAAATAAATAGGATTTTCCCCTTTGTAAATCTTTTTTTAAATCATATTCATAATCTTCGTAATCCAATACTAAATCTAAATCTAAATCCCCGATGTAAATCGTGAAATTTTCTATTATTTCATTGTCAAATTGCAAATAATATTTGCCATCGCGTTGTGTTAATGTTTGATTTTTCTCTGCGTAGCCTGGCATACCAATCGCTAAATCCTCATATTCCATTCCAAGCATCTGTATACGATTTTTTTCGACGCATTTGTAATGTTCAAGCACATCTGATTTATGAATTGAATGTGTATATCTAATACGAAATGTATCATCCTTAACAATTGGTATGTAGAACATCATTGGATGATCTGTGCGTGTTTCAGTGAATGCGAATACCTTTTGAAGAGGAAGAAAAATCATTGTGATAACGCCTATACATAATAGTGCTATTACTATAAACAGTTTCCTCTTTCGCATTACATCCGTTCCCCCACTTTAAAAGCCATTCGCTTTTTAATCATTGCCTCTCAACATAGGAAAAAGAGGCTCGAAGCTTTACGCGATCCGAGCCCCTTTGTATGTTTAAAGAAAGTATAGTTTTCTTATCCATGGTTAGGTATTTACATTCATCTACTTGACCAAAATATGGTGTTGCGTAGGGCCATTACAAATACACTCACTATGTTCAATTAATTATTTTTTCTCATCAAAGTATTTTTGAGCACCAGGGTGAACATCAATACTGATACCATCTAACCCAGTTTCAGCTTTGATAAGACGGCCTTTGTCATGAGAAATTTTATCGGTATTGTCGTAGATTGCTTTTGTCATCGAGTAAACGACATCTTCTGGCAAATCTTTGTTCACAGCTAGCATCGCAAGAACAGAAACCGTTTCAACATCGCTTCCGATGCCATAAGTACCAGATGCTACTGTATCTTTAGCATAGTATGGATATTTCGCAATTAACTCATCTGCTTTACCAGCATCTACACCAATAATATTCACCTTCGTTGTTGCATTTAACGCCTCAACAGCACCTGTTGGCGTTCCCGCTGTAATGAAGGCTGCATCAATTTGACCTGATTGGAGACCATCAGTTGACTCACCAAAATCTAAGTTTTGTGCTTTAATGTTATCCATTGTTAAACCATGGATTTCAAGTAATTGCTCAGCATTTGCGTAAGTACCAGAACCCGGAGCACCTACAGAAACTTTTTTACCTTTTAAATCTGCGTACGTTTTGATACCAGAAGCTTCCGTCGTTACTAACTGAACCGTTTCTGGATAAAGTGCACCTAAGGCTGAGATAGTATCAATTTTTTTGCCATCAAACATTAACTTACCTTCTGTTGCGTAATAAGCGATATCTGTTTGGACAAACGCGATTTCACCTTTCCCATCTTGTAAAGCAGTCATATTAGCAGCAGATGCTTGAGAAACCTCAGCTGTTGTTTTAATGCCAGTGTCAGTTGTTATCAGATCAGCAAATGTACCACCAAGTGCATAATAAGTTCCTTGTGTACCACCTGTTAATAAACTCAAAAACTTAATGTCGGATTTTGGTTTATCAGTTGTGGCCGTATCACCATTTGTATTTTCTTTCCCTGTATCGTTTGATTTTGACCCACCATCAGATCCACATGCAGCTAAAATCAAAAGCGCAAATGCACTCAATAGCATTAATAATCTGAATTGCTTTTTCTTCATATTAACCTTCCCCCTTATGGTTATAATTAAGAATCTATTTAAAATTACCAAATTTAGTATAATATTGTCAATCTATTTATAGTAAATTCTGACTTTTATAATTATACTATACCACCAAAAAAACTTTATAACGCCTTTTATCAAATTCTACAAAATTCAATATTTACCTGAGATAATACACCAATCTCTTCACAATGAAATAAAATAAAGTTTCATAAGTGTATTAAAAATGTATATCGAAAAACTAAGTTTTCCCTTTTTATTATTTTTATGGTATAAAATAAGTCCGATTATTAGTTTTTTTAGTCAATTTTTCTGTCATTAAAAATAGCTGTACCAAAAAGGAGTGGCCCCTTTTGATACAGCTTCTTTACTTAATTATTATTGGATTACACCACAAGCAATTCTTGCCCCTGAATTGCCAGCAGGATCTGTCTTATAGTCATCCGCCGCTTCATGAATAACAAGCGCACTGCCGTCTTCATCAAACAATGAATTTTCCATATTCTTTTGTAAAGTTATGCCTTCAGCTATAAATGTTAAATCCACAGTACCGTCTTCCCCTATTTCAAGATTTGGTAAGTCACCTAAATGATAGCCTTTCGGATTCAGTTTTCCATGCTCTTTTTTCGTTGGATTAAAATGCCCACCAGCTGATTCAAACGTCGGTGGTTCACATTTCCCTACTGTATGAATATGAATACCGTGCGTTCCTGACGGTAACCCCGTTAATGCTAACGTCATCATGACACCATTGTCCTCTTCTTGAAAATATGCATTCCCATAGCTTTCATTATTTGAACCGATGACTTTTGCGGTTGCCGTTAATGGGGAGTTAGAATTAGAGTTGGGATTGGATTGTGAATTGGCATTTACCGCTACTTCTTTCTCACTCTTATCAAAAAAATTACAGCCACCGACAAATACTGTTAACGACATGATTAATATAGTTATTTTTTTCATATAAATACCTCCTCTATTTCTGATGGTACCCATCTCAACACATAGTTATGCAATTTAAATGCGTGATTTTCTCGCGCATACGAAGCAAAAGCCTCATTTTTTCTTGCCAGAAAGGTCTCAGAATGCTAAGGATTCTGAAACCTTTTGATTTTTTCTGTCCAGAGGGAGGTTCTTTCTGTTACCTGAGCGCTTCTTTCCGTTACCCGAGCAATTCCCTTCACTATCCGAGCAGTCCGCTTCACTACCTAGTGGAAATCAATAAGTCGTATTCATCCATATTTCTTGTAAAAGTAAAAAGACTGTAGACAAACTCTCGAACATTTTCGAGTTTGTCTACAGTCTGAGGTATCTCATATCGATTAGGAGATACCTCGCTTTACAATCTTTAATCTAAAATTTTTACAGTAACTGTTCGGACACCCCAATTTCGAGCTTGTCCATCTGAAGGAATGAAGACATCAATTTTATTGCCTTTGATTGCTCCACCAGTATCAGCTGCGATTGCTTCTCCATACCCTTCTACCCAGACCTTAGTTCCAAGAGGAATAACACGTGGGTCGACAGCGATTACTTTTAATCCAGGGTTAGATCGTATGTCGGTGCCATTTGCTGTAATGCCTGAGCATCCTTCACAATAAGCTGTATAAGCAGTCGCGCGCATTGTATAAGTTTGCCCTGACGCATTTGCTGGTGCGCTCTTTGCTGTAGTGGTTGAGGTTGCAGCAGAAGTCGCAGCAGGTTTCTTATATGTGCTCACGGCAGTTTTGGGCTTTGCCGCTGAGGCTTTGATGGCTAATAATTCGCCTGCGTAAATCCCATCTGATGAAAGATTATTCCACTCTTTTAATTCTTCCACTGTTACATCGTAGACAAGTGCAAGGGTAAATAATGTGTCGCCATATTCAATAAGATGGTTATCTTTTGTAGATTCTTCTTCTTTCTCGACCTTCTCTTCATTCAAATAATCCTGATCCGGATAGATCCAAATCGAATCAATTTCGTTTAGCTGTTGCAACTCAGCTATACTCAAATTGTACTCCCGTGAGATTCCCCACAATGCGTCGCCCGTTTTCACACTATTTACTCCCTCTGCAGACGAGGGACTTGCAAACATACTTACGCCAAGTGTCAAGGCTACAGCTAAAGCTATTGCTTGTTTCTTCATATTAAGTAATACCTCCATTTTTTATATTTCCTGCAATCTCCTACTAGCACATTAGCGTTAGGCTCATATATGCAAGCAGCTATTTAAATTGCAACTAAACAATACAGGACAATGGACCTGATATTACAAATTATTACTATAAAAACGGAAAAATATACAATATCAATCATATTTTTAGCAATTCAAGCAATTTTATGGAAAAAATTCTTCAAAAAACATCCCCTAATACCATCATGATAAAGTTGGAAATTCGGTGTTTTTAACCGATAATAGGAAAAAGGAGGAATGTGAATAGATTAACGTAATGTGAGGTAACAGGTTATGAAGAGCTATAACAAATTTCACAAAAAAGTGGACGGCATAATGCACTTAAATTAACTACATCAGTTACTGTCGATTTATTAATAGCGATGACTCAACCACAAGCTGCTGCACATCCTTACTAAGCAGTAATTAGTAAAGTTTCAAGTTAAAAATTTGAATTTTAAGCACTATTGATTAAAAATTAATGAGGTAACATGCATATTATTTGAAAGTTGGTGTCCGTCTGTGATTAGAGTAATAATAATGGACGATGAACCATTAGCTCTTATTAACATGGAAAAAAGGTTAAAAGAATTTGATTCAATTGAAATCGTTAAATCCTTTACAACCTTAAACGATTTGCTTAACGAGGGACCAACATTGGATATTCAAGTAGCATTTTTAGATGTTGAAATGCCTGGTATGAACGGCTTAGAAATTGCTCAATTATTAAAACAGTGGCATAAGAATATCTATATCATTTTTGTTACAGCGTATCGTGATTATGCTGTTCAAGCATTTGAGATTCAATCCCTCGACTATTTATTAAAACCCATTTCCAAATCTAGATTAGAGACAACAATAAACAGAATACAAGAACTCTTCCAGCACGAAAAAACATTGCTTCCCGCACAAAAAAATACTGAGCCATCTCTTCAAATACAATGCTTTGGAGGGTTTAATGTCTCCTTTAATAATAAAATTGTTCACTGGCGCACTGCGAAGACAAAGGAATTGTTTGCCTTTCTTTTTTCAAATCTTTATAGTCATATACCTCGAGATACCATTATCGATGCGCTATGGGCGGAGACAGAATATAAAAAGGCTAGAGTACAATTGCATACAACCATTTCCTATTTACGTACCACTCTTTCCGCTTTAGGTTATGTAAATGTGCTCCATTATACAAATGGGTGTTACACTTTGCAGTTAGAAAATTTTCAATGCGATGCGCTTGACTTAGAGCAATTATTGAAACAAAAGGAAGTGACAGGGGCGCTTGATATAGAATTAGCGGAGAAGTTTATTCAAAATCATCATCATGGTGATTATATGGCGACATTAGATTATCCTTGGATTAACAATAAAGCGAATTTCTTTAACAACCTATTTACAATCTTACTGAGTTTTTTAGTCGAACATTATACAGCTACATATGCCGTAAAAAAACGAGAACTAACCTTACTACTATCTTTAGATTTTAGTCCTTATTCAGATAACATCATACAACAGCTTCTTCAGCATTATATAGAAGTAGATAATCGCGCAAATGCTATACGAATATACAATACATTTAGAAGTAACTTGAAGACAGACCTAGGCATTCTACCAAACCAAGATACTGTCGAATTATTCAATACTATTTCCGAAGAATAAATAACATGAAGTAGCTGTCGTTTAAATAGTTGTGATTCAAAGACAGCTACTGCTAATGTTTGTCGCTTTGCAATTAAATCGTTGTATCAGAAAATTCCTTAACTGCACAAATACAATTCCTTCCTGACTGCTTCGCCTCATATAAAGCTTGATCCGCAATGGCAATCATTTGTTTAGGCGTTTTTACTGTTGGTGTAAATGCAGTAATTCCCGCTGACAGAGTAACCGGATGCCCCAAAGAATTCTCTGCCAAAGCTTGTTTAACACGTAAATTCTCAGCTATCTCTACAGCTTCTTCTATTGAAGTGGATGGTAAAATAATCATAAACTCTTCTCCACCGTAGCGAAAACAAATTCCATGTTTATTTACACTTTCCTGCATATTGTTTGCAAAAGCTTTTAATACTTCATCACCAACCGTATGGCCATATGTATCGTTTACACTTTTAAAGTCATCTAAATCTATTAAAACAATTGTATGCGGTACTTTATTTGTAAATAGTTCACTTAATACTTGATCCATACTCCTGCGATTTGGAATTCCTGTTAATGAATCCAGCTTTAATTGATTACTTAACTCCGCTATATGATTTCTAGAATCTGATAACGTATTTAGCACAGCATTTTTTAAGTGATGCGCTTCCAAATACCAGTCATCGATTTCCTCTAAACGTTGCATGTCCCCTCCCCCCTCTATACCAGTTACAAGACCTTTTAGAGGACGGACAATCTTTATGGCAAACCATAGTATGAATGCAAATACGATTAATAAAGATAGGAACACAGTGAATATTATCTTTTTAAAAAAGACATTAAATGAAACGACTTTATCTTCGAGTAAACGATTAGCCGCTTGTTCAAACAGTGCCTCCGATTCGATACTTTTAAGAGAGTCTTGCATTGCCTCATGTCCATAATCTTTTGTGATTTTAGAAATTTCCTTTCTATACCCCTCTTGCATATCACGATTATTTTCTATAAGAATTTCGTTAAAACTTCGATAGCTGCTCCAAATACTTATACTAGTTGTAGCGAGTACGCTAACCATCATAATACTAACGATTAAAAACGATACTTTGAATTTTGACACAATAGATCAATTCTCCCATGAGATGATTTTTTTGTGAAACCCTATTTACTTGTTTCAACTTAAATTTTATTTATATATTTAATACAACATCATACGGCAAACTTCTTAAAAAAAACTTAACAAGTGATAGATTAGCCTCTTTCTATAAAATATTAATAAATCAAAAAGAACTACAGCCTCCCATTAAATCAGCAATTAGTATTAGTAGAGTATTTTTTAAGAAAATTCTTATTTTCTTTTCTTATCATTCATGGCATGGTAAAAGTAACACTACTAAAATGATGTTTATTTTCTTATCCAGGAGGCATATATGTTAGCGATTAAAGAAACAACAAAACGACACCTACTCATTATTGTTTTGATATTTATTGCCCTTTCTTCCCTCCGTATACTTTGGCTAGCATATTTTTTTCCTTCTAATGATCAACCTTCTGCTCAAGAGGGCATTTTCGATATGCGAGATCAATTTTTATCGGACAACAAAGTTTTCTATTTAAATGGCGAGTGGCTTTATTATCCTGGATTATTAGTAGACACAACCAATGACAGCCATAGCAAAACTACTATCCCGTTAGATCAAGCCACTTTAACTATTCCACCGCGAGATAGTGAAGCAGTGACACAGAAATTTGGTACATACCGTTTAAAAATCTTACTAGACAAGAATGATTCTTCAGATAATCGATTTGCAATCCGTGTGCCCGCAATTTCAACAGCCTCGGCACTATACGTCAACGGCAGACTACTAGGAAAATCTGGTGAAGTCGCCACAAACCTTAACAGTCATAAAGGACAAGCTGCACCTTATACTGTCTACTTTACGGAAAAGGAATCTGAAATTGAACTACTCTTACAGGTGTCCAATTTCGATACACCAGCAGATGCTGTTATTAACAAAAGAATTTCCTTCACTTCTGTATCTGCCATGACACATTACCAAACCATCACAGAGCTATCTCTTACTACCATCTCGGTGATAATCATTATGTATGCCCTCTTTAGCATTCTTGTTTTTCTATTTATTTACCGTAAAAAGAAAGTATTACTGTTCACAATCGGCTTCCTTTTGCCATTAGCCGATGAGTTAATAACTTATGATCGTTCCATTCTTGATTGGTTACATCTCGATTATGTATGGTCTTTAAAATTGTCTAATATCGTTTACCTAGGGGCTTCCTTTTTCTTTGTACAATTTATGCGTATGCTACTTGTTAAATATCATCAAGCTATGCGCTTCCGATGGTTCTCTATTTTATATGCTCTAGGAACACTGTTAATCATTTTGTTACCTATTCATTGGTTGCACGCTGCCAATCTTCTATTCTTTATTCTTTATATTGTTTCCTTTTTATATGTTGTAGTGCTTGCTTTAAGGGAGTACGTTGAAGACCAAAAAACTTCCGCCTTTATTGCGTTTACAGCTCTTGGTACAACCAACGGAATTATATGGGGACTCATAAAATCAACCTACGTTTTAGATATTCCCTTTTATCCGTTCGATTATTTATTTATAGTTCTTGGGTTTACGGGGTATTGGTTTAAACGTTTTTATGAGAATACGCAGCAAATTAATAAGCTGATAGTTGATTTACAAAATAATAATGAATTAAAGGATGAATTTTTAACTAGTAACGCACAAAAACTGTGGAATCCGATGAATAAAATGATTACTCTCGGACAATCAATTTATGATAATCCACACAACAACCTTATTAGTGAAGATAAACAAAATTTGAAATATGTAATTGATATTGGCAGGAGCATGTCCTTTACCCTAAATGATATCCTTGATTTTACTCGGTTAAACGAAGGTAATTTATATCTCCATAAAAAAAGTGTCAGTATCCAAGGGGCTGTTTCCGGGGTTTTTGATATGCTTCGGTTTATTGCCGAAGGAAAACAAATACAGATGACTTCGACTATTTCTAGATCGTTCCCTCATGTAATAGCTGATGAAAAACGTCTGATTCAAATTCTTTTTAATCTTTTACATAATGCTATTAAATATACTGGCGCTGGATTTATAGAAATTAGCGCTTGCATAGAGAAAGATATGGCTGTAATTCATATTAGTGATTCTGGTTTAGGGATGGATGATGATATTCAAAATCGTCTATTCTCTCCTTATGAACAAGGAAATGTAGCTGATGAGGGTATCGGTATCGGCTTATTCGTTTGTAAGCAACTAATCGATATGCATGGTGGTACATTGCAAATTCAATCGATCCCGAATACTGGTTCAGATGTTATTTTCACCTTACCTCTTGCTGATGAAAGTACGGTTGTGGACGAGGCTTTGCTTATTAAAGAAGAAGAGGATTCAATGTCATCTGGACATGCGAAACAACTAGAAAAATCATGTGCATTACCTCATTTTAAAATTTTAATGGTCGATGATGATCCCGTAAATTTGAGGATAATGCGAAGTCTATTTGTATCTTCAGAATACGATATCACTACTGTCACTAGCAGTGAAAAAGCATTGGAAGCTCTACAGCAACAGAATTGGGATTTGATTATTATCGATGCAATGCTACCTTATATATCAGGCTATGCCTTGATTGAAATGATCCGCGAGCATTATACGGTACTGGAATTACCGATATTATTATTAACAGCACGTCATTATCCTGAAGATGTTTATACAGGCTTTGCTCACGGGGCCAATGATTATGTTACTAAACCCATCAATTCATTGGAATTAAAAGTACGTGCAAGAGCTTTAATTGATTTAAAATATAGCATTAGTCAACATCTGCATTTAGAAACAGCGTGGCTTCAAGCCCAAATACAGCCCCACTTTTTGTTTAATACACTGAATACGATTGCATCACTTAGTACCATTGACACAGATCGCATGATTGACTTAATGCACCACTTCGGTGAATATTTGCGTGCAAGTTTCGATGTCAGGAACCTTCAACGGGTTGTTCCACTTCAGTATGAACTAGAGCTTGTCCGCTCTTATCTTTATATTAATCAGCAGCGCTTTGAAGGCCTTTTAAAAATTGAATGGGACATTGACGAACATATTAACATCGAGATTCCCCCTATCTCCTTGCAGACATTAGTAGAAAACGCTATCCGCCACGGTGTATTAAAACAAGAAGGAGGAGGAACTGTTTGTATTTGTATTAAAGACTTTCCGGATTATGTTGCCATTAGTGTGATAGATAATGGCGTTGGTATTGATCCTAGTACATTAGCCCAATTGCAATCTGGTAGCAATCTAACAAGTACCGGTGTAGGACTTCGTAATACTGACCTACGTCTCAAAAGGATCTATGGGCAAAGATTGATTATTAATAGTAAGCCAAATGAAGGAACAGATATAACTTTCCATATTCCTAAAAATAAATTAAAGTCGAAAGCTTATTAATTTTTCAGCGCTTTTTAACTTCTTACTGCAACTTAATGAGCTGTTATCTTCTCAAATGGGTTGATAATGGCTCTTTATAATCATTCCAAGTTAAAATACTTAATATAAAACGAAAATAAATCTTTAATGGATTACAAAAAATTAGGGTACATTATTTATAAAAATACGTAAATAAAGAAAGGTCGATGGATGTGTTCAAAATATACATAATAGAAGACGATGCAAATATTTCAAAGCTGATTGTAGGACATTTATCAAAATATCAATATGAATGCTATACTGTCCAACAATTTAACCACATCGTTGAAGAATTCCAAGAAATTCAACCTCACCTTGTTGTCATGGATATCAACCTACCAACCTATGACGGTTACTTTTGGTCGCGAAAAATCCGACAACTATCAAAATGTCCCATTATTATTGTATCTGCGCGCGTAAATGATATTGATCAAGTGTATGGTATTGAAAATGGTGCTGATGATTTTATTACAAAGCCATTTTCTCTAGATGTATTGATGGCCAAAGTGAATGGCCTCATTCGCCGTACATATGGTGAGTATGCTACCTCAGATACAAATACGCTAAAGATTACGAATACTACATTAAACCCTGATACAGTTCGACTGCAAACAGCGGAACATGAAAGCTTATTAACGTTAAAAGAGATGCAGCTTAGCAAATTACTTTTTGAAGCTTATCCCAATGTTGTTCCCCGTCAAAAACTATTAAGTGCCATTTGGGATGACGTAGCCTTTGTTGAAGAAAATACTTTATCCGTTAATATTGGTCGACTTCGTAAAAAATTTGAATCTATACAATCTCATTTAGAAATAAAAACGATACGTGGCCTTGGCTACCAACTGGTGGAGGCACATGAATGAGACTCTTCTTTCAAGACCACGCCAGTGTCATCTTTCTATATGGCATAAGCTTTATATTGTTACCTTGGTTATTTCAATCACTGGATGATTTATCGACGCATTACTATTATTTTATATTTCTCGTTTGTTTCTTTTTTATCCTTTGGCTTATAGGGCGTTATTATCGACGAAGAAAATTTTATGCACATTTACAAAATGCCACGTTCACTAAAAATGAGCTACATCTGTATGAACCACAAGCATTGATAGAAAAAGCCTATAGCCAAAAACTAAGACAACTGCAGTATCTTTATTTGTCACAGCAGCAACTATTAGAGGAACAAGCGCGAGAAAAGCAACTGGTATTATCACACTTCGCCCATCAAATGAAAACGCCATTATCTGTCATTCAACTAACGATTCAATCCAGAACATATGAAGCAACTGAGCAGTCCGATTACTGGCAAACAATTCATAATGAATGCGATAAACTAACTTTTACGCTGAACCAGCTACTAACTTATGAGCGTACATCCAACCTAGTAGCTGATTTAAAAATAGAGCCTATTGTAATAAAAGGACTTGTTCAAGAGGTCGTCAATGATTTAAAAGATTATTTTATCGCTAAAGAAGTATTTCCGAAATTATCTATTGTTGACAGTGAGGTCATTTATTCCGATCGGAAATGGTTAAAGATAGTTCTTTATCAGATCGTCAATAACGCGATTAAATATAGTGAATCCGAGACCTCAATACAAATAATTTACGGTAATGCTACCTTACAAATTATAAACAGTGGAAATACCATTTTAGATAGTGAAATTTCACGTGTCTTTGACCTTTTCTATACTGGGATAAAAGGAAGAATAAGTGGTGAAGCGTCAGGCATTGGCTTGTATCTAGTTAAAAAGATTTTGGCCACATTAGAGCATCCCTTTACGCTACAATCACACAACCAAGTAACCACCTTTTCTATTGATTTTTCAAATAGCACGCAGAAATAACCCTTTAAAATGACAACTTTGTCATGTTCACGTCATAGAGCGAAATAGGTAAAAATCCGCTCCTTCTTTATACTTAAGTTATTCAATAGATGTAAGGGAGTTGTTCGGACATGAGAAAACCAATATTGCAAGTGACTAATCTACACAAAGAATATATCGGAGAAATTACGTACAAGGCGTTAAGTGGGATAAATTTCCATCTTGGTGAGCATGAATTTGTAGCAGTGATGGGCCCATCAGGTAGTGGCAAAACAACATTTTTAAATAGTGTATCAACAATTGATCGACCAACGGCAGGAGAAATTTTTATTAATAACAGAAACCCCTTTGCATTAGATGACGATGAACTCGCAAAATTTCGTCGCTCAGAATTAGGTTTTGTATTTCAGGATTTTAATCTAGTCCACACTTTAACTGTAAAAGAAAATATTTTACTGCCACTAACATTAGATAGCCTTCCCGCACCCAAAATGCAGCAACGATTAACACAGGTAACACAATTTTTAGGTATTGAGGATCTTCTAACAAAACGTATCTATGAGATTTCAGGTGGACAAAAGCAGCGTGTTGCAATTGCACGTGCTGTCATTCACGAGCCTAGTTTATTATTAGCAGATGAACCAACCGGCAACCTCGATTCGAAGGCGGTTAACGATGTAATGAGTTTATTTAGTTCGATCAATACCAACTTAAAAACGGCAATTTTAATGGTGACGCATGATCCTTATGTCGCAAGTTTCGCTAACCGAATTATTTTTATGAAAGATGGTAAATTATATAACGAAATTCATCGAGGGAATAATCGCAAACAATTTTATCAAGAGATTATGGATACATTGGCGTTCTTAGGTGGTGGCCATCATGAGCTTTAATCATATCGTGTTACAAAATATCTTACGTGACAAATGGACCTATGTATCTTATTTCCTCAGCAGTATGTTCTCAATACTCATTTTTTTCTTATTCACAGTGATTGTGTTTCATCCAAGCCTAAAAAGCCTAGACCCTGACTCAACACTTGGTATTTCATTATTATTAGCAAGCATGCTAGTATACTTATTCTCGTTTATCTATATTGCCTATTCTTTAATGGCTTTTTTAAAGAAGAAAACAAAGACTTTAGGAATTTTTATGATTACGGGTGCTTCCATGAAGCAAATCCGTACTTTAATATTTCGCGAGAATATTCTAATTGGTGTCGTTGCGATTATTGCAGCAATTATTTTCGGTCTTGTTATCACGCCACTTTTCTTAATGGGTACGAAGGTGGTGTTAAAAGCTGAGACTTTCGGTATGTACGTACCTTTTAAAGCAACAGCATTGACAGTTTGTTTATTTCTAATATTATTTATAGTTATTTCAAAAATAGTAACAAGATTTATTAATAAAGAAGCTTCCATTCAGTTATTAAAAAGTGATTCGGTTATTGAAAATCCAATCAAATCCCATTTACTATTACTCATCATCAGTGTCATTATTTCTACTACACTGATCTTTTTATTAAAGATAGATCATGGAATCATAGGAAGCCTTGGATTATTATATTACACACTATTTTTTATAAGTATTTTATTATCGATGTACCTGCTTATCTCACAGGGTATGCGTTTTCTGTTAAAAGTTTTTGAGAAATCCCCCGCCTATATTCGCAAAACAAATATGTTACTGGCATCTAATTTGAATGCAAAAATGACATCACATGCGAATATGCTTTTTTTAATCACGATTTTATTGAGTGGCGTATTTTTAAGTACAAGCATTTTATTTAGCTCATACTACAATGTTGCAAAGGACAGTGAAGCGAATTATCCATACAGTTTTCAATACATCGCTGACCCTAAAGCTGATGACAGCATGGTACAAGCTGATATTGCCTATTTAGAAAAACAATTGGGCGCAGTTGATTCAAAAAAATATGCTATAGAATTTAAATCAGATGAAGCATCTCGTATTGGCTACATGTCAGCATCCGATTATAATTTGTTACAAAAACAAGAGATTGATCTAGACAAAAATGAATTTATTGCTGTTGCAGGAAATCGAGGTATAGCGCCAATAACGAATATAGCAGATGAAAATCTAAATCATTTAAACCTGGCATATACTAATGAACAAAACTTATTAACAACAGGATTCCAGTATACGTATTTCATTGTTTCTGACACTATTTATAGTAGTGTGGACTATCCTGTCTACAAAACCTATTTGTTTGAGCTAGAACATTGGACACACCATATAGACCTAGCACATAAAATTACTAATAGCCTTCCAACCATACCAGACAAACGGTATGTATCCTCAAAAATTACCTTGTATGATTCGGAGATGTTTGTTAAAAGTGTCATGTTCTTTATCGGATTTATGTTGAGTTTAATATTCTTAAGTGCCGCCATGAGTATACTTTACTTCTATCTACAAACGACACTCATTCAAGAAAAAGATAAATATACAGGGATACGTAAGCTCGGTTTATCGAAAAAAGAATTCTCGACTGTTGTCTCAAAAGAGCTAGCAATTCTCATATTTGTGCCATTTTCAATAGCAATTCTCATATTGTTAACGGCTCTATTTACAATGCGAACAGTGGTTTCAACGGCATTTTTACAAGTTTCAATGGTTAGTTCTCTATGCTTCTTTGCTCTTTTCTTAGCTAGCTACTTCTTTATTCGCAAAAGTTATATCAAACGTTTACTTGCCTAACATGGAAAACTGTATAAAAAAATTCCGCACACTCGCGCAGACGATGTGCATTGCTCTGACAGATGCTAAAGCAACCTCGAAGTCTTACTTGGTTCGTCGTCCCACAGGCGTATGTCGGAATTTTTTTTATGTAAGAAATACTGTTATTACCTTTACCAAAGTATTGGCTTTGCAACCATTAGCCACAGCATAATAAGCAATAAGGCAATATACATCCATGCTTTGCGATGTAACTTTGATGCAAACTGTTGCTGATTGTAGGCTGGTGTATTGAATGTTCTAATAGTAGGTTTGAATGCTCGTGCCAAAAAGACAATTGAGCCAAGCATCACAAGAAATGTAAGGACTACCCATGAAGTTGTCCACGGATAACCTCCACGCCACATTAATAAAATGCCAGATGCGACTAGCACATGTCCAGCGTGTTTGACAATAGTAACAGCAGCTTGAAACGTCTCAATATACGGTGGCATTTCGGCATGCTGTGCTTTACGCATTCTTTTAACAATTGCTAAAACAACAAACAATGGCCCAATCGAAAGTATGGCACTTAAAATATGTATATAGAGAAGAAGTGAATATATCGATACCATGGTGCATACTCCCCCCTTTAATGACTCATGCTCATTATAGCACCCGAAATAGCACATACTACTAACAATTGTGAATCCTTTGTAAACGCAAAGTGAATCTTTATTAATTTGTTTGAAATATACGCAAATAGGGTATGGATTATAGTAACATGCACTTATAGAACAAAAAGGAGTGATTATTATAGGAATTCATCAATTTTTTACAAGTCTGAATGATCTAGAGCGCATTATCCGTTGCCCTGGTCGCTTCAAATTTGAGGAACATAATGTGGCAGCTCATTCGTGGAAGGTTTCTCAATACGCCATGTTTTTTGCTACACTAGAGGAGATGAATGGTGCGACTGTAAATTGGAAATCATTATATGAAAAAACCATCAATCATGATTTTGCTGAAGTATTTATCGGTGATATTAAGACACCCGTAAAACATGCAAGCCCCGAGCTTAAGCAAATGCTCGCTCATGTTGAAGATAAGATGATGGAAAAGTTTATTATCAATGAGATTCCCAAAGAGTTTCAGGCTATCTTTTTTGAGCGCATGAAGGAAGGTAAGGATGAAACACTAGAAGGACGTTTGCTCGAATTTGCCGACAAATTAGATCAATTTTACGAAGCCTTTGCTGAATTAAAACGCGGTAACACAGATTTAGAGTTTGTTCATATGTATCAAATGGCACTCTCAAAACTTTTAGCTATTCCCCTGAAAGCAACAGTTCAATATTTTCGAACTGAGATATTAAAGGATGCGGTGAAAGAGAAAACACATATTGATATTCAAGCATTAACAAATGAAGTTTTAGACGACACAATCAAATAATGTGCATGTACGAGTTTTCCGAATGAAGTGACCGACGGAAGGCTTTTTTTATTTCCTAAAAAAAGTCGTATAATAGAAGTGATCGATTGGAGGGATGCGTTTGTCACAGGAATGTTCAATTGTAGAAGATTTATTGCCTTTATATAAAAAACAAGCACTACAAGCAGATACTGTAAAATTCATTGAGCAACATATAGCTTCGTGCGCACATTGTCAGCTGTATACCTATTCACAGCCATTACCTAAACCCACTATCCCTTTTAAACAGACATTATCCTTTTTCCATGTGGTATTCATTGTACTTTCCTTTATGTTCGCTTTGAATTCATCCCTTCTTGGAAATCAACTGGGCTTTGTTGTGTCCTATGCACTGTTTGGTTGTCTTACTTATTTGTTTTATAAAGATAGTTGGATCGTTTTTGCCATTAGCTTTATCCCTGTCTTTGTATGGGCCATCATTGATAATGTAATGAATCCGCTCTATATTGGCAAAACTTCATTATCCGATATTGGTACATTGTTACTGGGTGCAACCTTTATTGCTATTTTACATACGATTTTTGCCCTGCTCGGTTCTGCGATTGCGATCATTTTGCGCAAATTTTTTAGATAAAAAGCAACTTATCTAAAAAGCTACTAGTCATGAAAATAGTTCTCCTCTGATCCGCAAGCGAACGGTAAGACGGCTATTTCAGTTTTATTTATACTAATCAGGTCCGGATAAAGCCATTCGCTACACGTGGACGAACCACTAGCCTCCTCCTTCACTATGCTTCGTGTGGGGGGCTAGCCCAGCTCGTTTTGCCGCAGGTGTCTATATATACCCCAGGAAGTCTTTTGCATTTACTTTAAAAACCTACAGAACTACAGAACGAACACATTTTACTTAAAATGATTATGAGAGCGCTTCTGGAACATAATGTGCAAATAAGCTCGCTCCTTGGACATGCGACATACAAAAACAGCATAAATAGTGCTCGAAGAGACACTGATTTTATCAGCGTACTCGCTTTTTGACATGAAAAACCACAGAAAAAATCAAAAGGCTTCGGGAATACTTTTCCTGAAACCTCTTGTCATCCATCTGAAAGAGTCACTTTCTCGACTCTTTGCTAGCTGTTGTTATAATTTTTTCACGAATTCTGATTTTAATTTCATGGCACCGAAGCCATCAATTTTGCAATCGATATTGTGATCTCCTTCAACAAGACGAATGCTCTTTACCTTTGTACCAATTTTTAATGTCGAAGAACTACCTTTTACCTTTAAGTCCTTTATGACTGTTACTGAATCGCCATCTGCTAACAGATTGCCATTTGCATCCTTCACAATCAATGTATCTGTTTCTGACTCCTGCTCTGTTAAAGTAGTACTCCACTCATGCGCGCATTCCGGGCACACAAAGTTTGATCCATCCTCATACGTATATTGTGAATTACATTTCGGACAATTTGGATAAGCTGCCATTTCCGCTTCCTCCCTTTACTTTTTGCTAGGTAAATCCTATATATGCTCCTATCTTTACATACTTAGTGCTATTACGCAAAGGTTGTTCGTATTTTCTGTTCGTATTTGTGAAAAATATATGAAGCAAGTCAAGTAATCACTACGTTATATATTAAAAATTTCCATGATTTCTAATGCTCGCCCATTGACTTTTTTTCAAAAACCATCTTACTTGCAAGTTCGTTTATCATGCCGTATTATATCCTTAAAGGCTGCATTGTTCGTACAATATTAAGTTTTAACCTTTAAGCTGTAAAAGGGAGTTTTATTATTGAAGTTGAAATGACGGGCCTCACACCACGGTGAATGAGGATAAGCAGGAAAACTTCTGCGAACACCCACTTTGAGGAGTGGTGGTTTAAAACTTTCTATAATAACTACGGCATACGCGGCTTTTACTCTAAATATGTTATATCAGCATCTTAGCCAAATTGGTTAAGATGCTTTTTTCATTCCAAAAAAGTCGATGGGGTTAAATTACTTTGTAATTATAAATAAATAATAACGCACCATCCATCATGGAGGTCTTGTCTATTCAACTAAAGCACCCAGTAGTTCAATAACTGTTGGATTGAAAGGAAAATTATTAGTATCGCCATTACTATTATCAAATATGAAAAAATGGATTTTTTTTCTTTTCTTAATTCTCGTAACCTATTGACAAGTAAAT
The DNA here is from genome assembly GCF_049058285.1 of Lysinibacillus sp. UGB7. NCBI lineage: Bacteria > Bacillati > Bacillota > Bacilli > Caryophanales > Bacillaceae > Lysinibacillus > Lysinibacillus sp. UGB7. The sequence continues at coordinate 15,113 of NZ_JBMGUV010000005.1, read as the reverse complement.
TGATAGCTATTAATATGAATGCGATTTCCGTTAAGTTAACGTAATAAAATCCAAGTATTGCCAGTATCAACGCAACGATAGCAATAACAATTTGTATCTTATCTAACTTATTAAAAGTTTTTTTCATCGTTTCTCCTTTACCTTTACTTGAAATAAATTTTACCACAAGAAACAGTTACTTCTTACAGATAGGTAAGGATTTGAAATTATCGCTCCCTTCCCACCCTCTAATGTATGATGAAAATAAAATAAATAGCTATTGTCATCCTACACATCATGCTTAAATTAGTCTAAGACGTACTTTTTGCTCTGAAAATGAAATTTTTAATGTTAGTGAATATGCTTTGTATACCAGCTGCGAACCTTGTGTAATGTGTATGGGAGAAATGGTATGGGTCCATTCAGGGAAATTGTCTACAGTGTATCACATGAGTAACTATCAGTAATTGCAGGCAGTAATATGATGTCATAGTAAACGTCAACTGTAATACATAAAACGCCCCATCCATGGAGCGCATAACGCATTTAAGTCATAAAAAAACTGCCCCCCAATAAATGTGTCTAACAATTAGGGGGACAGTTCAAACGATATAGCAACAACTAACTCTTCTTTTTTAATTAGATAACCATACCAACAATTGTAGCTGTTAAGATACTAACAAGTGTGGCTCCATATAACAACTTTAAGCCGAAACGAGCAACTACATTTCCTTGCTTTTCATTCAAACCTTTTACTGCTCCGGCAATAATACCGATAGATGAAAAGTTTGCAAAGGATACAAGAAAGACTGAAATAATACCCAGTGTATGTGCACTCATAGACTTAGCTGCTTCTCCAAGGCTTATCATTGCAACAAATTCATTCGTTACTAATTTTGTTGCCATAATTCCTCCAGCAGTAATAGCATCTGCCCAGGGTACACCCATCAAGAAAGCAATTGGTGCAAAGATATAACCTAAAATGTCTTGGAAAGATATACCGAAGATCATATCAAATAGTGAATTGATTAAATCCATTAATGCTACGAAACCGATAAGCATAGCGCCAACAATGATGGCTACTTTAAATCCATCCATGATATATTCTCCAAGCATTTGAAAGAAAGATTGCTTATGCTCGTCTTCAATCTTTAAAATATCTTCGCTTTCTTCTACTTTATAAGGATTAATGATCGAAACAATAATAAATCCGCCAAACAAGTTTAACACAATCGCTGTTACAACATATTTTGGTTCAATCATAGTCATATATGCTCCAACAACTGACATCGAAACGGTCGACATTGCTGATGCGCATAATGTATACATTCGCTGTGGACTAATCTTATCTAATTGTTTTTTTACAGTAATGAATACTTCAGATTGACCTACCATTGCAGAAGCAACAGCATTATAGGATTCCAATTTCCCCATACCGTTTACTTTACTTAAAAGTAAACCTATCCATTTCATGATGAAAGGAAGAATTTTAAAATGCTGCAAGATTCCTATCAATACAGATATAAAAACAATTGGTAATAATACATTTAGGAAGAAGGAATACTCTCCTTCATTCGCTAAACCACCAAAAACAAAGGATATGCCCGTACTTGCGTAAGATAATAAATGATCAAATACTTTTGTAAATCCTTTGATTAGAACATAACCAAACTTTGTATTTAGCAGTAATGCTGCAAATAGGAATTGGATGATTAACATAATAATTATGTTTTTATATTTTATTTCTTTTTTGTTTTTACTCATTAACAGCGCTAAACCAAAAACAAGTAGCAATCCACAAAAGGATATTAAGTATCTCATAAGTTCCTCCATAAATAATTTTTGGACGTTCGAACCCAAGACTATAAAGCCATTCTTCCGCTCATTATGTTCCTATATCGAAACTTCAAGAACAGCCAAAGATCTTAACTAGATAATAATCAGTCAGACGTCAGACAATCAATTTACTATAACAGTTTTTTTACTAGCGATTCAATAGTAATCGAAAAAAAATATGCCACAAGGCATACGAGTACGACAAATACAGTATCTAAACAACTTTGTGGAAAAATAGATCCTAATTGATGATTTCTTTTATTGAATTAACGATTGGGATTACAGTCAAAACTCCTCGATTCATTTACTAACCTAAAACAAGGTGCTATTATAGGACCTTTAGTATCACATTTTCATTTCTTTATAGTGGATATCATAAAAATAGCCAACTAAATCACTTCTCGATATTCCCTGTTTCTTTGCTTTATCTGCAATAGGAAGTCTTTTTTAATATTTTTCCTTCATACTCATCAAGACTTATTCCCCCAAAAATAGATATTGCATTATAATCGAATTTGACATGGTAAACTACAGTTCCTTTATTGTGTGAGATTTTTGATATATTATGTCTTTCATTTTTAAGACAACTAAAATAAGCGTATGACCTTAAAAAAACCACCACTCTAAAATTGAGGAGTCGTGGTTTAAAAATTTCAATAATAACTCGGCATAGCGGCTTTTAAGTTTAATTTTATAGTCACAAAGCTTTTAACGACTCATCCTTCTTTTTGGAGGGTGAGTTTTTATTGTCAAAATTGGTGGTAACATTCACAATAAGACAGATGTTTGAATGGTATTTAGACAGTCCCTTTATAATTTATAAATGCTTGTAACGTGACATCAATTAATTCCCCACTCTTTTTTGCTTCCCTACTTTGCGTTCTTCTCCTAATCTTCTTAAAAAGATTTTCTCTTTCTACCAAATACTAAGTTTATTTATTTACAAATTTGTACATCCTCTTAATAGTTTAAAAAACTTATGGAGGAGGACATGAAAGTGAATGCTTTAGAGAATACTAGCACCTCCCAACAGAATGCTCAAAAGACACCACTAAACACATCACTGTCAAAAAATATAACTACGTTAAAAGAAGCTTTTGGCAGTAGTGATGACATTATTATTCGCGAGACCTTAATTGGTAAATTAAAGAAACGGTCCATTGCAATTATTCACACTGATGGTTTAGCGAATAGTACGGTCATTTCAGACTTTATCGTAGAGCCACTTTTATCTGACTTAAAGGAGACTCCTGAAACGACAATTATTGAGTTAAATCAATATTTAAAGGATTACTGTTTAACGGTGGGTCATGTTAAAGATATAGTAGATTTTGCCTCATTGTATAGCGCTGTCTTAAATGGAGATACCATCCTATTGTTGAATGGATTAGCAAAAGGCATTGCCACCAGTACAAAAAGTTCTAAAGATAGAGCAATAACGGAACCTGCAACAGAATCGGTTATTAGAGGACCAAGAGAGTCATTTACAGAGACTTTGCGTACCAATACGGCTTTAATCCGACGTAAGATAAAAAGCCCAAACCTTTGGGTAAAGTCCATAATCATTGGCGAAGTGTCACAAACAGATGTAACAGTAATGTATATCAATGGTATAGCAAACGAGAAAATTGTTCAGGAAGTATTTGATCGATTAAATTTGATTGATATTGATGGCATCTTAGAAAGTGGCTACATCGAGCAGATGATTCAAGACACTGGATTTTCTTTATTTCCTACAGTTTATAATTCAGAACGTCCTGATGTCATTGCGGGAGAATTATTAGAGGGTAAAATCGCCATTTTAGTAGATGGCACTCCTTTCGTTTTAATTGTACCTGCATTATTTACTTCTTTTTTGCAATCTGCAGAGGATTACTACCAAAATGCTATTGTCAGTTCATTTGTTCGCATCATTAGGTTTTTAGGGATAAGTCTTGCTTTAGTTGCACCATCTCTCTATATTTCACTCACTACTTTCCATCAGGAGATGATACCAACACCTTTACTCATCAATATTTATTCACAGCGAGAAGGTGTACCCTTCCCAGCGTTTGTGGAGGCACTGATTATGGAAATTGCATTTGAAGTGTTGAGAGAAGCAGGACTACGAATGCCGAGAATGATTGGCCCCGCCATCTCAATTGTAGGTACCTTAATAGTTGGGCAAGCCGCCGTCGAAGCAGGGATTGTTTCAGCAGCAATGGTCATCATTGTAGCCTTAACAGCCATTTGTAGTTTTCTTTTTCCGGCATATGGATTATCTAATTCAATACGTATTTTACGATTTCCACTAATGATTTTAGCCGCTATGTTTGGGTTATTTGGTGTATTTATAGGAATGATGTTTCTTATCTTACATTTATGTAGTTTACGCTCCTTTGGCGTCCCTTATATGAGTCCTTTCGCGCCGTTAATTCCAGAGGATCAAAAAGATGCGCTCCTTTTATTTCCGCGTGGATCTTTATTAACTCGTCCACGATTAACCAGTCAAATAAATAATGTAAGAGGACATAAGCATTTAAAAAACAAAAAAAGACATGCCCATTAACTGTTAAAAAGAGGGATCCGAATGAAAAAAGCAATAACCATTATTTTACTCATCTTTTTGATGCAAATTTTAAGTGGTTGCTGGAGTAAACGTGAATTAAACGAACTTGCTCTTGTTGTTGCACTTGGTATAGATCTAATAGATGACGAATATGCCATATCTGTTCAAGTAGTAGACCCTAGTGAAATTTCTTCAAAACAACCCTCCAGTGGTCGTGCACCAGTCGTCACCTACCACGCTACAGGAAAAACGGTATTTGAAGCAATCAGAAAAATTTTAACATTATCTCCGAGGAAGTTATATTTTGCCCACCTTCAAATGGTCGTCATTGGAGAAGAGTTAGCACAGAGTGGCATAAGTGATATCATCGATTTTCTAGCGAGAGACCAAGAGATTAGAAATGATTTTACTTTTATCGTAACGCAAGAAGCAACAGCTAAAGATGTTTTAAATGTATTAACACCTATCGAAAAAATTCCTGCAAGTAGAATGTTAAATTCCCTTCGAATTTCTCAAGATGCATGGGGATCTACATTAGCTGTTGACATTGAGGCTTTGCTTACAAAGTTTAGTGGCAAGGACCAGTATACTGTTTTATCAGCAATTGAAGTCCAAGGAGATCCAAAATTAGGGATTGACCAGACTAATGTAGAAAGAATTGAAACACCAGTAAAATTAAAGTTTACAGGGCTTGCCATATTCAAACAGGACAAACTATTAGGCTACTTAACTGAATATGAAAGTAAAAGCTTTAATTATTTAAATGATAAGATCAAATCTACAATTGAGATTATCTCCTGTCCATCAGACGGACAATTAACAACAGAAATAACTCAATCGAAAACAAAAGTTAAAGGACATATAAAAGATGGTAAACCTAAAATAAAGGTTCACATCGATGTTGTTCAAAATGTGGCAGAAGTTAAATGTGATATTGATTTAACCGAAATCGATACCATTGACTTTATTAATAAAAAAACTGAAGAATCAATTGAAAACGATCTCCATCACGTTCTTAACACTCTTCAAAAAAAATACCAAGCAGACGTACTTGACTTTGGTGAAGCTATACATCGTACTGATGCAAAAAGATGGGACAACATAAAAAACGACTGGCAGACAATATATCCCGACTTAGAGGTAGATGTTAAGGTCAATGTCAATACACAAGGTTTAGGAACTATGCAAAATGCAAAATTAAAGGAGTAATATGAAATGCTTATCATTATAGGAATATTAATCATTTCAGCGTTTATTATCTATGTTGAACTACCAAGTTTGAAAAAAGGTGGTGCTAAAACAATTTGGGCATTTTCAATTTTGCTAATTATGGGGCTAACTCTAAATATCGCCATTATTTTAAATGCCACAATTATCAGCCCCCTGGATGTCATTATTTATATTTTTCAACCAATTAGTGATTTTTTAAAAATAACATTGTTGAAATAAAAATATCTAAAAAGAGGATAATATTATGGAAAAACAATTGATAAGTGCACGCCAATTCACGATAATTGTCATTCTCTTTACTGTAGGGACAGGCATATTAATTATTCCCGCAAGCATAGCACTAGAAGTGAAACAAGATGCTTGGATAGTTGCCATAATAAGTACAATATTAAGCCTAATCATCATAAAGTTTTTTATAACTTTAGGAAAAAAAATGCCTACCTTGTCTTTTGTAGAGGCTACTGAAAAAATATTAGGGAGTTTTATAGGTAAATTTGTATCTATTGGATTTGTCATCTTAACATTGCTATCGTCAGGAGAATTACTATACTTTATTGGTAATTTTCTACAGACGGAAGTAATGCCAGAGACCCCTCCAGTTGTATTTGCAATATTGTTTAACCTTATTATCCTTTTTGCATCCTATTTAGGTTTAGAAGTTTTTGCGCGTACATTAGAAATACTATTTCCTATTTTTTTGTTTATATTTGTTGTCTTTGTGCTATTTGTCTCTCCGCAAATTGACATTAGACATATACAACCAGTTCTAGAAGTCTCAACACAACCATTTATTTATAGCGTTTTACATTTTATGGGTCTCTTTTCTTTTCCATTAGTAGTTCTATTAATGATTTTTCCATCTGCTATCAATGTGCATAAATCCAGTCAAAAAGGATTATATATAGGCATATTAATAGGAGGATTCATTTTAACTATCTTTATAGCATTATCTATCCTAGTATTGGGCGTAACGAATACTTCACTAAGAGTATTCCCTAGCTACACCCTAGCTCAAAGAATTTCAATTGGTAATTTCCTACAACGCATTGAAATTATTATGGCTTTTATGTGGATGGTCACAATATTTGTAAGAGCTTTTATGTATTTTTACGCATCACTACAAGGTTTAGGACAAATACTTAATATTAAAGATCATCGGCCGTTAATCCTGCCACTTGGTTTTATTACAGTTGCACTTTCTCAAATTGTCCATCCGAATATAGTGCATTCAGATAAATACAATAAAGAAACTTGGCCATTATATATATCAATATTCGCAATTTTATTACCACTGTTACTACTTGTCGTGGCCAAATTACGTAAAATCAGTCCAAAAGATGCAAATCAAACGAAAAAGAATCAGTTGAAAGATGACCAAATGATAAACTAACAAAACTTTTACTGTTATCCTTTGCTTAAGCGAGGTAAACAATATTTCGATTCTTACCTTTATGTTGGACTATCATGAAAATATTTTTTCCATACTATGTAATGTTTTGTAATAAGGAATTATAGCTCTCTCCTTGTATAATTCCTACGCATTTTGAACATATATGGAGTAACAAGGGAGGTAATTAAAATGAAAAAACTATTTTACATCGTGATGTTATTCACACTATTATTATCAGCTTGTGGAAAAGATACCCAGCCAAAAGAAGTAGCGGTCGATAAAGACACATCCGTAAATGATATTGTGGGCGCTATCGTAAAAAATAAATACACTGTAAAAGAAGAAGACAAAGGTATCGTAACTATTTCGATACAAGATACAGATGTACGTGAAGGTTTAAAAAGTCAGATGTTGAAGGATTCCACAAAAATATTCGCAGAAATTTCGAAACTAAAAAGTGTAAAAACGCCGTCCATTGTCTGGTCTGCCCCATTAGCAGAGCCTAATGGAAAAGAAGAAATGACCGAGGTCTTAAGTATTTATTTTAATGAAGAGGATTTTAAAGAAGTTAATTGGGCTATCTATAACCAACTGAATATAGAATCAATTGCTACTCAGTATAAAGAACATGATGCCCTAGAAGATTAATTATACGTATTTATTTTTCCATACACTCTGCCGTTGTTTAATCTTGTAATTGTTCTTCTTTGTAAAATACCCATCTTAGTATAATTTACAAAGATGGGTATTTTACTTTGGTCCTAAGTAAACAACGTATTAGTTTACATATGCATGTATTGCTTCAGCTAATAGCGTACGCTTTATTTTATAATGGGTTGCTTGCCAAATACCTTTCCCATTCAGCAAGATTAAAAATTGCGGTGATTCATGCTTTACGTCAAGCTCTTTTTCAATGCTGTTCGATACGTCTCTTTCCATCTGGACAATAACTAAGTATTTTAGCAAATTTGTGTTTAGTGCTTTGAATTCATTTAATGCCGAAATGCTACTAATACAAGTCATGCTGAATTTTAGTAAAAGTATAGGCTGATCTTTCGACTGCTTTACTATTTTTCCCCACTCTTCGCCTGTTTTAATGCGCTGCACAATGTATTACCTCCAAATAATGTGATACCTCCATTGTATACTATATAGGGTATTCGAGATGAACATTAAAAAAAAGCACGAGCCCTCTCAATAATATTTTTGAGAGAGCCCCATGCTTATAAAGATTTTTTATATCCCTGCTGTGTTCATCAACACAAGACGCCAACCATCTGGGTCTTCAATTGTCATGCCCTTTTCTGCCCAATAGGGATTTTCTGGTTCAACTTCAGGATACCCCATGTGCGCCAAGCGCTTGGCAATACACTGAATAATTTCAAGCTTTGGAATATAAAGTACCAGAAGGTTGTCTTTTGATGGTGCTGGGCATGGGCTACCTTCAATATGCTCCGTAAACTCCAAATGATAGCTGGTGTTTGGAAGGCCAATCATCAAACCATTATAACCTCGATGTCCGGTGAAAGAGCCTACCTTTTCTAATCCTAGCCCTTCGCAATAGAATTTTTCAATTTCATTTAATTTATCAGTGGGTCTTGCAACACGCTCCTGCGCTACCTGTAGTTCCTTTGTCCATTGTTGTTTCATATTTATCTCCTTTTCGAACATTATATAATTGAAAAACAGGAATGGAGAACAGTCAATGGTCTGAATAGAGTATTGTTTTGACCTCGCTGTTTTACACTGTAATACCCGTGAAACTATTGAAATGAATCATTAACCTCAGAAGTGTTAGCATAAAATTTATTTTTAGAGCGTTGAATATTACAAATAAATAATATAGTTGCTACTAGTAACATTATCATTGAGCCTGAAACGACAACAGCTCGAATAGACAACACTTCGGACGCAACACCAAAAATAGCAGTGACAATAATGATTAGAACAGCTTCCACTAGACCATAAATACCCCCTATTCTGCCCATAACATTCACAGGGATATTATTTTGATAAAAAGTATAAAAACCTGTATTTGCAAAGGCCGTAGCAAATGACAAAATAAAGCACCCCATCGATGCTAGTATAAATGTATATGATAATGAGAAAATTATATAACCACAAGCAGTTATTAACGAACCCATTCCAATAAGCCAAGAAGTAGGTATTTTTTCAATAATAATCGTATTTGTTAATGAACCAATTAATACCCCTCCACCAGCAATGCTCACTAAAATTCCATATTGACCTTCAGATAAAGAAAGCACCTGAGTGGCAAATGCCGCTTCTAAAGAATCCGTAGCTGTCATCATGACAATCATGGCACTAAATAAAAAGTAAATAGTCATGATATACGAATATTTCCCACTAAATCTTAGAACAAGTTTCCAATCTTCTTTTAATAATTTAATAGATAATTTATTTTCTGCTTTCTCAACAAGTTGTTTAGACGCTTCAACATTCGGCATTGCGAGCGTGAATAAAGCCGATAGAAATAAAGCGATGGCATTCATATAAATAGCCATATTAGGTGTACCTATTGTAAACATCAAGCCAGCTATTGCTGGTCCTGTCACAAACGCACCTGAATCCAATAAACTGCGCAAAGCGTTAAATCGTTTTCTTTGTTCGATTGGTATTAACTTCGTAATATAGGTCATAGATGTTGGATGATAGATAGAACTGAAAATAGTGATTAAAAAAACCATACCATATATAAAAACTAAAGAAGAAGCAAAAGGCAATACTGCAATGAATAAAGCTTGCAACATATTCAGTACTATCATGAGATATTTCTTATTTAAACGATCAATTACACTACCTGACCAAATATTCGTACAAACTGTCGATAAAGCCCTAATAATATATAAGCCAGAAACAGCAAGAGCTGATTCCGTGATGTTCAAAACAATGAGATTTAAGGCTATAAAATAGATCCAACTTCCCACACTTGACACACCAATACTAAATAGTAAAATAATTGGGTACCGCCAAGTTTTTAATAATAATTTGATATTCAATTCCATTCCTCCTAGCTATTCATCAAATAATATTTCATTTAAACAAAAAAAAAATCTCATCCCCAAGACGTTAACGTCTTGGGGACGAGATTTTTAATCGCGGTACCACCCCTGTTTGTTAATATGTCACCATATTAACCTTATCAGGTACAACAAACTATACCCTAGCTCTATAACAGGAGCTCCTGTCACACTATCCCCCTATTTGGGTTCCAATGTGCTGCTCAGAGGCTTGGTTCAATAAAATTTGTCTTACTCCCTTTCAGCTACCGGAGTTCTCTGTAAAGAATTAATTTTATTTACTCTTCTCTTCATAGCATATGTAACATTATTAAACTTTTTGTGAAACAAATTTCAATATAATTCTAAATAATATATATGATAACATTATCTCTTGTCAATACTTGGAACTATGGAAATTTGCTCTCATAGCACATGAATGATGACCTGACCTTTTCGTTATGGTTTTGCTGTTGCATATAAAAAACCAGATCACTTTGAATAGTGAACTGGCTTTAATAAATTACTCTATCAGTGCGACTGTAAATGACGCCGAGGTCTTCTCCTTCACTTCCTCCAGAGTTACACCTTCCGTTAGTTCAATAAGTTCCATGCCTTCAGCTGTAAAATCAAAAACCGCTAAGTCTGTTATTAATCTATGAACAACACCTTTTCCTGTCAAAGGTAGCTCACATTCCTTTTTGATCTTCGACTCGCCGTTTTTATTGACATGCTCCATAACGACAATTACTCTTTTTGCTCCAACGACAAGATCCATGGCACCACCCATGCCCTTCACCATTTTCCCAGGGATCATCCAGTTGGCAAGATCACCTGTTTCAGATACTTCCATGCCACCTAAAATAGCAAGATCTATATGACCACCACGAATCATGGCAAAAGATTCAGCGCTGTCAAAAAAGGATGCACCCGGCACAACTGTAACCGTTTCCTTCCCTGCATTGATCAAATCAGCATCTACCGCCCCCTCTTCCGGGTAGGGACCAATGCCTAATAGACCATTTTCGGATTGTAAAAGTACGTCATAATCTGCCGGGATTGCATTTGCCACAAGCGTTGGGATACCAATACCTAGATTGACATTCATGCCATTTTGTATTTCTTGTACAGCTCTGTCTACAATTCTTTGTCTTGTATCGCCCATCATGCTTCCCCCTTTTTCACCGTTAGACGCTCAATACGTTTTTCATAATTTTCACCTAATAACACACGTTGTACAAAAACGCCTGGTGTATGAATATGATCCGGATCCAGTTCACCAACTTCAACAATCTCTTCTACTTCCGCAATAGTAATTTTCCCTGCCATTGCCGCTAATGGATTAAAATTACGTGATGTTTTACGATAAACGAGATTGCCTAGCTTGTCTGCTTTCCATGCCTTCACAAGTGCAAAGTCACCGACAATACCCTTTTCTAATATATAATCCTTGCCATCAAAAACTTTTACTTCTTTGCCTTCAGCAATTGGCGTTCCAACCCCTGTAGCCGTGTAAAAACCAGGAATACCTGCTCCTCCAGCACGTATACGCTCTGCCAATGTTCCTTGCGGCGTTAATTCAACTTCAAGCTCTCCACTTAAAAATTGCTGCTCAAAGATTTTATTTTCTCCTACATAGGATGCAATCATTTTTTTTATTTGTTTATTGGCTAATAATAACCCTAATCCCCAATCATCTATCCCACAGTTATTACTAACAACAGTTAAATCCTTTGTGCCCTTATGCTCTAATGCCGAAATTGCCTTTTCAGGAATGCCACATAAGCCAAATCCCCCTACAACTACTGTGTCTCCATCTTTAATATCAGCAATGACTTCCTCGAACGAATTCCACACTTTCCCGATCCCCATATCGAAACCCCCTAAAATTGCTCGTTTATTAAGAAAAATTCTACATCATTATCATTTTATAAGTAAAGGAATTAATTTGAATACTATTTATTCCAAAAGGGCATAAATCTATTTTTCTTACTCTTCTTGCGAACTAATGGTCTTTAACAATTGCTTTAGCGCATAGGATTGATATGTATTTTTCTTCGTAATGACACCTAAACGCCAAGGCATATCAAAATTAAGCAATGGAATAATTTTCACATTTCGATTCGTTTGCTTAGCTGCAATCGAATAAGGTAAAAGTGTTACGCCTAAATTTGATGATACAAGTTCCACAATTAAATCCCATTGAGAGCTCTTGTAACCAATTAATGGATTAAAACCAGCACCTTTACATGATTTAATGACATAATCATGTAAGGTAAATTCTTCTGTTAAAGTAATAAATGATTCATTCTTTAAGTCTTGCAGTAAAATATGATCTTGTGTTGCTAATGGATGTTGCTCATTAATGAAAACAAAAAACTGATCCTCCACAAATGATTGCACCGTGAATTTCCTTTCATCTGTTGGTAGAACGACAATCCCCATATCAACCTCGCCGTTCTCCACTAAAGTGCCAATCATTTTGGCCCCTCGTTCCACTAGCTCTAAGTGAACTTCTGGATACCGTTTATGAAATTTCCGGGCAATCTCAGGGAAAAATAAAGTGCCAATTAAAGGTGGAATTCCTAATTTAATAGAACCTGTTTTAATGTTCAGTAAATCATCCAGTAGTATATGTAAATCATGAACAGATCGCATAATTTTCTGCCCTTGTTTATAAGCGATGTTTCCTGCATCGGTTAAATCCACATTACGAGTTGATCGGTTTAATAATTCCACATGCAGTGTGTCTTCTAATTTTTTAATACTCTTGCTCAAAGATGGCTGTGATACGAAAGATTCACTTGCCGCCTTGGTAAAACTTCCATGCTCAACAACAGCCATAAATGCTTTTAAATCTCTTAACTCCATATAAAAGCCCCTCATTTATTCTATTTTGTTATAAAAAATTCTTAAAAAGTCTCATTTAGTAATAAATTCGATGCGAATTTTTTTAAACCTTCTTCTAATAGTTAACTACGATAAATACAATAGCGATAAGGTTTTCAATATCTAAAACAATATTTAACTATGGTATTTCTGTAAACACAATTCACAATAATAATTCTATTTAAAGCTTTATTTATCGTTCTTTGCGCCAATTTTCTCTTTATTTACACAATTCCCTATGTAATATTATGAATATGGGATGGTAGAAAAAGAAAGGGGATTTTTTAAGTGAAAACGTTAACTAAATTTTCGAATACTATTATGGAAAAGTATTTGCCTGATCCATACATATTTGTCACTATACTCACGGTGCTAGTCTTATTATTAGGAGTTACATTAACAGACTCTTCCCCACTTGATATGGTCACATACTGGGGAGATGGTTTTTGGGGACTGTTGGCCTTTACAATGCAAATGGTGATTGTACTTGCTGCGGGACATATTTTAGCTAATAGCCCCGTATTTAAAAAAGGCTTATCATCGATTGCTAGTAAAATAAAAACGCCAAGTATGGCTATTATTATTGTTACATTTGTCTCTCTAATCGCTTGCTGGATTAACTGGGGATTCGGTTTAGTTATTGGTGCACTCTTCGCAAAAGAAATAGCACGTCATGTAAAAAAAGTAGATTACCGTTTACTCATTGCTAGTGCCTATTCAGGATTTGTTATATGGCATGGCGGTTTAGCAGGCTCAGTGCCTCTTTCCATTGCAACAGATGGGCACACTTTTGCGGATATTATGGGCGTTGTACCAACAAAAGTTACATTGTTTTCATCATATAACTTATTTATTGTCATTATCATTATTTTAACTTTACCATTCTTTAATCGTTGGATGATGCCAAAGGAAGAAGATGTTGTAGAAGTCGACCCTTCTTTATTAACGGTAGAGAAAGTTGAACTTCCTCCAGCTGAAAAGAATTTTGCAAGTCGTTCTGAGCGCAGTTACATTTTAACTATTTTAATTGGCGCTATTGGTCTTATTTATTTAATACATCATTTTTTAACCAAGAGTTTTGTTTTAGATTTAAATGTCGTTAATACTATTTTCATTGTGCTAGGTATTATTTTTCATGGTACGCCACAACGTTTTCTTGCCGCTGCACAAGATGCCATCAAAACGACGACCGGAATCGTTTTCCAATTCCCGTTTTATGCAGGTATCATGGGGATGATGACTGCTTCTGGTTTAGCAGCTGTATTCTCCGGATGGTTTGTGAACATTTCAAACGAGCATACTTTCTATTTATTCACATTTTTCTCTGCAGGACTTGTCAATTTCTTTGTGCCATCGGGCGGCGGTCAGTGGGCTGTTCAAGCTCCGATTATGTTAGATGCTGCAACTAAATTAGGTGCCGATTATGCTAAAACTGCTATGGCAATTGCTTGGGGCGATGCTTGGACAAATATGATTCAACCATTTTGGGCTTTGCCAGCACTTGCCATTGCAGGTTTAAAAGCAAAGGATATCATGGGATTCTGTCTATTCATCCTTATCTATACCGGCGTTATCATTAGCATCGGCTTCCTTTTCTTCTAAAGTACTATATGACGATAAAAGGGATTCGGAATGTAATCATTCCGAATCCCTTTTGAAATTTTTCAGAAATATTAATTACAAATGGCCCCTATTGACGAGAGTAGTACTCTAAGGGGTGAATGTCTTCTTCAAATAATGGATAGATAACAATAAAATCAAGCGCAGCTTCCAATTTGCGTACTTAATGTTCTCCAGGCATCATTTGATCAACTGTCAGCATTTCTAATCGATGTAGTTCATTATTACTATTGTTCGTCAACTATCCATCACCTCAATCATTTATAGACGTTCACTAGTTGATTGGAGCGCAGGTGGCGGCTTCTGCGGGAATAGCATGAGCTGAAGGCCTTACAGGAGAGAAGCGACGAGGAGACTGAAGCCATGCCCATGAAAAGCGTCCGCCATAGCGGAAATCAACGGGTTCATATAGAGGCTTCTATTTTTAAAAGAAAAAATACTGTAAACAATAAGTTCATTATTCTATTTTTCGTCATCTTACCCATCATCTCAATCATCGATAGACGACCACGAGTTGATTGGAGCGTAGGCGGCGACTTCTGCGGGAATAGCATGAGCAAAAGGCCCCGCAGGCGCGTAGCGACGAGGAGACTGAAGCCAT